>NZ_LZMK01000376.1:0-62047 GCF_001665865.1 Nocardia sp. 852002-20019_SCH5090214
CTCACCGTCGAGCGCGGCGTGCCGGTGGTCGGGTGCGGGTGGGCTCAGCGGCCCGGCTTGTCCAGCAACTTGGCCTTCAGGGCGTCGACCGTCGCCGAGTCCACGCCCAAGCCGTCGGACAGGAACCGATCGAAGGAGCCGTAGGACTGCTGGACCTGGTCGAAGGAGGCGTCCAGATAATCGGCCTGGACACCCAGAATCGGTTCGAACAGCGACGGATCGGTGACCAGACCCCGCTGCACCAGCGCATCCATCTGTGCCTTGTTGCTCGCGGCCAGATAGTCGTTGGACGCCAGGTAGTCCTTGTAGATCTGGCCCTTGGGCACATCCAGCGCCGACATCAGGATCGCGGTCATCCAGCCGGTGCGGTCCTTACCGGAGGTGCAATGGTAGAGCACCGCATTCGGGGAGTTCGCGATCTCCTTCAGCGCCGAAGCGAACTGCGCCCGGGCCGAACCGTCGGTGACCAGCCAGCGGTAGTAGTCGCGCATGATCTGCGCGGCCTTCCCGTCGCCGAGCTTGTCCTGCTGCACCTGCGGTCCGCCGGCGATGATGCTCGACACCATGAGATAGAAATCGTTGTTCGGATCCCAGACCGACTGCGCGCTGTAGGGGATCGACGACGGCAGCTGATCCGGGGCGGCCTTCATCTCGTTCGGGCTGCGGAAGTCGATGGCCTTGCCGATCTGCAGCGAGGCCAGCTTCTGCTGATCCGCCGGTGTCAGCCGGTTGAGCGCGTCGGAGCGGTAGACCAGGCCGAACCGAATCTTCCCGCCTCCGTGCTGCGTCGGATAGCCACCGATATCGCGGGCGTTGGGTGCGGAAATGCCCAGGGACTGTTGCTGATCCGAGGTGGCCGGCGAGGTGTGGACCAGTGGCGGCGCGGCGAACGCCGGGGTGGTCGCGGCGGGGAGGACGGCGATGAGCGCGGCGGCCAAACCGGCCACCGACCCCCGCAGGACATGCGAAATCGGCACGGGTGGTGTTCCTTTCCTCGAGGTCCGCCGGATCGACGACGGACCACGTCCTGAGCCGCGGGATTCGTTCGCGCGGCGTCGTTTCGGCGAGCCTCAGGCGTCGGCGTCGGCCAGTAGCGTCACGGTTCCGGCGGCGCCGTCGACCCGAACCCGCTGACCGTCGGACAGACCCGTGCTGGCGGTCTTGGTGTCCACCACGCACGGAATGCCGAACTCGCGGGCCACGATGGCCGCATGCGAGGCCGAGCCGCCGATATCGGTGACCACCGCGGCGGCGTAGGCGAACATCGCGGTATGGCCGGTATCGGTGACAGAGGCGACCAGGATGTCGCCGGGCTCGATATCGTCGTCGGAGCTCAGCACCAGTTTCACCGTGCCCTCCACGACACCGGCGCTCACTCCGGTGCCGGTGAGGCTCTCGCCGACGGCGAGCGCACCCGAGACCGGCTGCGGTTCCCAGCGGCCGACCACCAGATCCGGCATCCGCACCGCCTGCAGCCGCACCCGCTCTTCGCGTCGGCGTGCCACGCGATCCTTCAGATCCGCCGGGGCCCACAGCAATTCGTCCAGCGTGAGGAACCAGGCGTCGTCGACATTGTTGAGTTCGTGCCGGTCGACCAGGCGCGCCGCCAGCTCGCGGGCCGCCATGCGCAGGCAGTTCGTATACCGCACCACCGCATCGCGGACACGTTCCCGCGAGACCGTGGCGCCGACGGCCATCCGCGCGGTGCGGGCGGTCGGCTCGGCGACCGCGTCGCGCTTCGGCGCCGGGAGTTCCGCGGCCCGGGCCGCGGCGGTGACCAGCAACTCGGGGCGGTCGCCGAAGGTCGGGTTGAGAAATTCGCATTCGCCCGGCCCGCGATGGCCGACTACCGCCAGCTCGGCGTCCAAGGCCTGCGCGAAGCGCGGCGAGCGGCTGCGGGCCAGGGCGACGTCGCCCGCCCGGGCGGCCTCGTGCACGGCGGGTTCCGCGCGGCAGACCGCGGCCAGCCGTTCCACCGCCAGCATCGGTCGCGCCGATTCGAGGCGGTTCACATCGATCGGAACGTCCGGGTCGTCTTTGCCGCGTGCGTGCATGGCGGTCGCGGCGCCGACCAGCATGACGCCGATGGAGGCCGCCGCCCACGACTGATTGAGCCGATCCCGCCACAGCAGTGCCCGCGCATGCAGCCGCGCATCGGTCAGCTTCTCGATGTCGTTGCGGGACAGTGCCTCCCGATGCGAGGCGGCGTTGATCGTTTCGGTGGTGGTGCCGAAGCGCAGTGCCGTCGCCAGCACCCGGCCGGTGGCCTTGGCCGTCCCCCAGGTGCTGCCCAGTCCGGTCGGCATCGGCGGACGGCCCTGGGGCTGCAACGGGACCTCGGGCGGGATGGCGCCGTACACGTCGCGGCGGATGCTGTCCTCGTCCCAGCCCGGCATATTGTCAGCGGCGAGGACGCCGATCGAGGCGTTGATGAAGATGTGGTGGCCGAACACCGAGGTGACGCGGCTGGTCCAATGCTCGAGGGCGATGCCCTCGAGGGCGATCATGTGGCCCATCGCGGCATTGGCGAGCCGGATCGCCCCCGCCTGCAGGTCGATGGTGAGTGGGCTCATCGGGCCGGGCAGCGCCTCGGAGGTGTTGGTGGCGGTGTGTACCGGAATGCGCGGGTCGACCCGATCGTCGAATTCGCCCTCCAGGCCCTCCGGCGCGGCCACCTCCAGCGGATGCCCGTCGGAAGTCTTCGCGCGAGCGGGAATCACATAGTCGGTCAGCGGGATCGCGCCGCGGCGGGCGCGGAAGCCGGTGCCGTGCGCGCGGCGGCCGACCAGGCCACGCGCCATGTCCTCGACCACTTCGGTGCCGGTCCAGCCGTAGCAGAAATCCCAATCATGCTGTGCCGCAGCGGGGTCGAGATCCCGCAGGCGAACTCCGCCGGTGCCCGGGACGCGAGGCGGAATCCGCAGACCGGCTTCCCGCAGCATCGTCCGCGCCTGTGAACCGGAAACAAGCTCGGGCGCAACGAGGTCCACCGCGCCGATGCGATCGGAAATCGCAGCCAGTACCAGGAAGCGTTCCACGTCGTCGGTGTGCACCAGCGGAATCCGCTGAGAGCCGCTCGCGTTCAGCAGTGTCCGAACCACCGCGCGGCTTCCCTCGGTGGTGCGTCGACCGGCCACCAAGGCGGGACGAACCAGCAGCGCCCGCGCGCCGGTGGCCGCAATGGCTGTGCGCGCCAGGCTCTCCCGCTCGGGCGAGGCGAGCACAACCAGCCGGGCACCCGCCTCCTGCGCCGCGGCGGCAACCGCCGCGACCGGTCCGTCCGAAACGTCCAGCACCACGTCGCAGCCGTCCACGATGCCGCGGTAGGCGCCGGCACTGCCGGGATCGGCGATATGCACCTCGATCCGCGGATCCACATACCGGTGCCGAACCCGGTCTGCTCCGGCGACGTCGTGCCCGGCGGCCGCCAGCATGCGCGCCACCGCGCGACCGGTGGGTGTGGTGACTCCGGTGATCAGGACCCGCATCGACTCTTCCTCCTCGCGTGCGCCACCCACGAACGTGACGCCGTTCACACACCATGACGAGTGGATTGCAAGGTGCCCGCGCGAAGTCCCGGTCAGCGGGCGCGGCGTTTCGCTGAGTGGAGTTGGGTTTCGGCCCGCGCTTCGCTCCGGCGGGGTCTCGGCACCTGCATTCCGATGATCGGGACTTCTCGGGCCCGCCACTCCAGCCCGCCCCTACCGTCGAGGCATCGACCCAGTGCGTGACAGCGCAGAGGCAGGGAGGAACACCGGCAATGGCGAACAAGGTGCTCGATCGGGTGCGGGACCTGCTCCCGGCGATCGGGGAACGGGCGGTGACGGCCGAGCAGGAGCGGCGGGTGCCTGCCGAGACGATCCGCGCGCTGACCGAGGCGGGCGTGTTCCGGATGTTGCAGCCGAGCCGCTTCGGCGGTGCGGAGGAGTCGCCGGTCGCCTTCTACGAGGTGATTCGCGCGATCGCGACCGTCTGCCCATCGAGCGCGTGGGTGGCCTCGGTGCTGGGTGCGCATCCGTGGCAGCTGGCGTTGTTCGACCCGCGCGCCCAGCAGGATGTGTGGGGTGAGGATCCCGACACGCTGGTCTCCTCGTCGTATGCGCCCACCGGCAAGCTGACTCCGGTCGACGGCGGCTTCGAGATGAGTGGCCGGTGGAGTTTCTCCTCCGGTTGCGATCATGCCGACTGGGCGTTCCTGGGCGCGGTGGTGCCGAACGATCAGGGCGGAGCCGATTACCTGACGGTGCTGGTGCCGCGCACCGACTACCGCATCGAGGACGTCTGGCATGTATCGGGCCTGTCGGGCACCGGAAGTAACGACATCATCGTCGAGAAGGCCTTCATCCCGGCGTATCGCGCGTACAGCGCAGCCGATCAGTCCGCGCTCGTGGGCCCCGGGCAGGAGGTGAACACCGCTGCGCTGTACCGCATTTCGTTCGCCAGCGTGTTTTCTAACACCATCACCGCGCCGATCATCGGCGCCGCGCAGGGCGCCTACGAGTCGCATCTGCGGCGTCAGCGCGAGCG
Organism: Nocardia sp. 852002-20019_SCH5090214; assembly: GCF_001665865.1. Taxonomy (NCBI): domain Bacteria; kingdom Bacillati; phylum Actinomycetota; class Actinomycetes; order Mycobacteriales; family Nocardiaceae; genus Nocardia; species Nocardia sp. 852002-20019_SCH5090214. The sequence goes on from NZ_LZMK01000376.1 coordinate 4,528, forward strand.
GGTCCGGCTGTCCTACGGCGGGCAGAAGGTGGCCGAGGATCCGTTCGCTCAGGTGCGGATCGCACGTGCCGCTTCGGAGATCGACGCGGCCATCCTGCAGCAGGAACGCAATATCACCGAGCAGCTGCGCTATGCCGAAGCGGGCGAGGAGATTCCGTACGAGCTCCGGTTGCGCACCCGCCGCGATCAGGTGCGCGGCACCGAACGCGCGATTTACGCGATCGATCTGCTGTTCGAGAACTCCGGCGGCCACTCGATCCGCAAACCCAATGTGATCGAACGCAACTGGCGTGACGCCCACGCCGGCAACGCGCACGTGATCAACGATGTCGAGCGAGCGCTGGCGATGTACGGTCAGGGTGAGATGGGTGTCGAGGTCACGGAGCGGATGGTCTGAGGGTTTCACTGCCGAGGAGACCACCCGCTGGGTCACCGTCGACGGCGTGAAACTGCGGTATCGAGGCGGGTTCCGGTGCGCCGCTGGTGCTGTTGCACGGTTCCGGCGCCGGGGTTCGGGCTGGGCCAACTTCGGCGCCAATCTCGAGGCGCTGGCTCCGCACTTCCGCTGCCTGGTGCTGGATCAGCCGGGATTCGGCGCCAGTGAACGGCCCGAAACCTACGACGGCAACTATCTGCGGATCGCCGTCGACGCGGTCCTGGGCCTGCTGGACGAACTCGGCATCGACACCGCGCACCTGCTCGGCAATTCGGTGGGCCGTTCGATCGCGCCGTGATCGATTTCCTGCGGAACGGATTGTGAACGCGCGCTGATCCTTTCGCGCCGACGCCGCGGTGGCCGCCGCACCCTCGTGGGGCGCGGCGGCCACCGTCGTCTCCGGGCCGCGCCGGCCGCAGGTCGTGGCCGGCTACAACCCGTGATCGCGCGCCCACCCCGCGATCTGGGTCCGTGAGGTGAAGCCGAGTTTGGTCAGGATGTGCTCGACATGGGTCTCGGCCGTGCGCACCGAGATCACCAGATCGGCCGCGATGCGTTTGTTGCTGTGTCCGGCGGCGACGAGCCGCGCCACATCCTTCTCCCGGCGGGTGAGCAGCGACAGTGCCGCGGTGTCGACGGGCGTGGGGCGCGCGGGCGGGGCCGGTGGTTCCTCGGCGGCGGGCCCGCGGCCCAGGGCGAAATCGATCGCCGCCGGTAGTGTCATCGCGGCCCCCGCGTCATAGGCGGCGCGGAAACCGCTGTCGCCCAGCGCGTTCCGCACCTCGTCGCGCACCTTTTCACCCACCGCGCTGGTGATCGTATGGGCCAGGCGCACCGTGCTGCGCTGCAGCGTCTCGGCCGCGCCCATCAGCCGCGCCGACCGTTCCACATCGCCACGGGCGGCGGCCGACCATGCCATGCCGTCGAAACCCGAAGCCAGCCATACGCATCGGTCGAACAGCGCGAATTCCTCGATCGCGCGTCCGAGGTAGTCGTCGGCGGCGTCCTGATCGCCGAGCCGCCACTGATCGATGCCGAGCGTCCACAACGCCAGCCCACCCAGCATATGCGGGCCGTAGCGCTGGGTGAGCACCTGGAATTCGTGGGCCATCTCGGTCGATCGGGGCTCCTCCAGCAGGGTCGCGCACATGAAACCGAAAGCGAGACTGTCCATTTCGGTGGCGTGATGCTCGGTGGCGCGGGCCAGCCGGACCGCCTCCTCGGAGCGGCGCAGCGCACCCGCGGTATCGGCGTCGGTGAAATCGATCAGTGCCGCGTCCAGTTCCGCCTCGGCGAGGATGTCGGACGCGCCCAGATCGGTGGCGACGGTGACGCATTCGCTCGCCAGCCGCGCCGCCGACTCCCGATCCGACAGCAGTGCCGCCAACGAGGCCGCCGACGACAGTGCGCGCGCTCGTTCCCAGCTCGGTTCCGGATTCCGGGCCAGGGCGTCGGTCAGCCACCGATACCCCTCGGAGAGGAACCGGTAGTGCTCCCAGAACGGGCGCAGCACGGTCGCGGTCTCCATCGCCAGCTGCGGTGCGTCGAGCATCGAGAATTGCAGGGCCGAGCGCAGATTGGCGTGTTCGCGCGCCAATTCGCGGAACCACGCCAGATCGTCGGAACTCCAGTACGCGGTCTGCCCGCGCAGGGCCAGCCCGCGGTAGTGGTCGCGGTGGCGGGCCCGCACCCGGCGCTCGTCACCGTGCGCGACGAGGCGGTCCTGGCCGAACTGCCGGATCGGTTCCAGCATCGAATAGCGCGGCGCGGCAGCGTCGTAGCGCAATCGCAGCACCGACTTGTCGACCAGACCGGTCAGCGCGTCGAGCAGTCCCTGTGGCCCCGGTGGCAGCTGACATACGGCCTCGGCGGCCTCGATGTCGAAACCGCCGGCGAAGACCGACAACTGTTGCCACAGCTGCTGTTCCGCGGGTGTGCACAGTTCGTAGCTCCAGCGGATCGCACCCTCGATGGTCTGCTGACGCTGCGGTGCGGTGCGTGGTCCGGCGCTGAGCAGGTCCATGGTGTCGTCGAGCCGGTCGCGAATCTGCTCGGGCGTGAATACCCGGAACCGCAATGCCGCCAGTTCCAGCGCCAGCGGGATGCCGTCGAGGCGTTGGCAGATCGCGGCGAGGGTGTCGCGGTTGGCTGGGGTGAAGGTGAAATCCGGATTCGCGGCGGTCGCCCGCTCCACCAGCAGCCGCATCGCATCGCTGTCGACGTCGGCGACCGACAGCGGCGGAATCGGCATCACCTGCTCACCGGGTATGCCCAGCACCTCGCGGCTGGTGGCCAGCACCCGCACCTCGGGGGTGGCGGCGACGAGATGGGCGACCAGGGTCGCGCACGCGTCGATGAGATGTTCGCAGTTGTCCAGGATCAGCAGGAGTCGTTTGCTGGCGAGGAATTCGGTGAGCCGGTCCAGCGGCGCCGTGGTGTCGTCCCGCAGATCCAACGCCTCGGCGACGCTGAGGGTGACCAGATCGGGATCGTGCACATCGGCCAGTTCGACCAGCCACACCCCGTCCGGGAAGGCGCGCGCCATCGCCGCGCCGACCTGTCGCGACAGCCGCGTCTTGCCCACGCCGCCCGGGCCGAGCAGAGTCAGCACCCGGGTCGCGGGCAGCAGCCGTTTCGCGGTGGCCAGTTCGTCGCGGCGGCCGACGAAACTGGTGACCTCGGCGGGAAGATTCCCGGTGACACGCCGCGCCATGATCGCCAACCCTATCGTGATCGAAACGCGTGCGGACCACATCGGCGATGTCGGTCCCACGTGCCCGCGGACGGTGGAAACGGGAATAGGCTGAGACGGCGAACCGATATTCGACCCGCGGTCCGTCGGGGCCGCGGACCCACAGACCCCTCGTCCCCAGGAGGCCCGCAGTGCGGATCGGCATCATGCTCAGCGAACAGACCGGACCGGATGCGCTCGTGCGCCTGACCGACGAACTGCAGCAGGTGGCCGACGAGGGTTTCGAATCGGCGTGGCTGTCGCACATCTTCGGTCTCGACGCGCTGACCGCGCTCGCCGTCGCCGGCAGCAAGGTGCCGAATATCGAACTCGGCACGGCCGTGGTGCCGACCTATCCGCGGCACCCGGGCGCCCTGGCCCAGCAGGCCGCCACCACCGCGCTCGCCGTCGGTCGCGGACGGCTCACCCTGGGGATCGGGCTGTCGCATCAGATCGTCATCGAGAACATGTTCGGCTACGACTTCGGCCGTCCGGCCCGGCACATGAAGGAGTACCTGTCGATTCTCGGGCCGCTGCTCGAGGGACAACCGGTGTCGTACCAGGGCGAGACCCTGAGCGCGAACCTCGGCCTGACCGCGGGGGAGACCGGCCGGATCCCGGTGCTCGTGGCCGCGATGGGAACCCAGATGCTGAAATTGGCCGCGCGCCGCACCGACGGCACCGTGCTGTGGATGACCGGCCCCGCGACCATCGCCGACCACATCGCACCGACCATCACCGCGGCTGCCGCCGAGGCCGGCCGGCCCGCGCCGCGGGTGGTCTGCTCGCTGCCGGTGCTGGTCACCGACGATATCGATCGCGGCCGGGAGAAGGCCGCGACCGTCTTCGCCGCCTACGGTTCGCTGCCCTCGTATCGGGCCATGATGGATCGCGAGGGCGCCGAGGGGCCGGCCGATCTGGCGATCATCGGCACCGAGGAGCAGGTCGCTGCCCGCATCGAGAAGGTGTTCGCCGCCGGTGCCACGGAATTCGTGGCCGCGCCCTTCGTCGGCGGCCAGGCCGCCGAGCGCACCCGCAAGTTGCTCACCCAGCTGGCGGACTGAGCGACGGTGGCACGCCGGGCGCGGATCGAGGACGTGGAAGCACTCGCCCTGGCGATGCCGCACGTCACCGTGGTGCGGGGGTCCAGCGGTAATCCGGTCTTCCAGGTCGGTGGCAAGTCGTTCATCTTCTTCCGCACCCCGCGCCCGGACGCAGTCGATCCGGACACCGGCGAACGGTACCCGGACGTGATCGTCTTCTGGGTGCCGTCGCAGTCGGACAAGCGTGCGCTCGTTCAGGATCCGGATTCGCCGTTCTTCACCACCGCTCATTTCGACGGGCATCTGTCGGTGCTGCTGCGTGGGGCCCACATCGGTGAACTCGACCTCGACGAACTGCGCGAAATCGTCCAGGACGCCTGGCTGTCGCGGGCCTCAGCGGCGCGCGGCCGGCGCTGGCTCGCCGAACATCGGCTCTGATCTCGGCGACAACCGTTGCGGCACAAGATATGTCAGTTCGCAGCGGCGGAGGCGACGTCGAGCCCGGCCAGCTGGTGGCGCATGCGCTCGCGTTTGGTGCGCAGGTAGCGGACGTTGTGTTCGGTCGGGTCGGTCTGCAGCGGAATCCGGTGCGTCACCGCGATGCCGTGTGCTTGCAGGCCCGCCTGCTTGTCCGGATTGTTGCTGAGCAACCGCACCGATTCGACACCCAGATCGCTCAGGATCTGCGCGCCCGCGCCGTAGCGGCGGGCATCGATCGGCAGGCCGAGACGGAGGTTCGCGTCCACGGTGTCGGCGCCCGCGTCCTGCAGTTCGTAGGCGCGCAACTTGTTCAGCAGGCCGATGCCGCGGCCCTCCTGGCCCCGCAGATACACCACGACACCGCGTCCCTCGGCAGCCACCGCGCGCAGGGCGGCGTCGAGCTGTTCACCGCAATCGCAGCGCAGCGAGCCGAACGCGTCGCCGGTCAGGCATTCCGAGTGCAGCCGGGCCAGGACGTCGGTTCCGGACGGATCGCCGAAGACCAGGGCGAGATGTTCGACCGGTTGCGTGCCGGAGTCGGCGTCGCGGTAGCCGAAGACCTGAAAATCGCCGTAGCGGGTGGGCAGCCGGGTCTGCGCGAGCCGGGTGACGGTGTGCTCGCGGTGCTTTCGGTACTCGACGAGGTCGGCGATGGAGATGATCGGCAGCTCGTGCTCGCGCGCGAAGGTCAGCAGCTGCGGCAGCCGGGCCATCGATCCGTCGTCGTTGACGACCTCCGCGATCACGCCCGCGGGCCGTAACCCGGCCGCGCGCAACAGGTCGACGGTCGCCTCGGTGTGCCCGGCGCGGCCCAGCACGCCGCGCGGATGCGCCCGCAGCGGGAAGACGTGCCCGGGCCGGGTGAGATCGGCGGGGGTGGTGCGCGGATCGGCCAGCAGCCGCATGGTGTGGGCGCGGTCGGCCGCCGAGATACCCGTGCTGACGCCCGCGGCCGCATCGACCGATACGGTGTAGGCGGTGCCCTTGGGATCCTCGTTGACCGCCGTCATCGGGGGGAGCGAGAGCCGGTCGAGATCGGCGCCGGGCATCGGCACGCACAGCACGCCACTGGTGTGGCGGATCAGGAATCCGATGGTCTGCGCGGTCGCGAATTCCGCGGCCAGTACGAGATCACCTTCGTTCTCCCGATCCTCGTCGTCGACCACCACGACGGGCCGGCCGGCGGCCAGGGCGTCGAGTGCGTTCTGGATGGAATCGAGTTCACCGGTCATCGTGCACCTCCTCTATGCCTAATAGAAATATTCCGAACGGCCTCCCGCTAGGAAGGGTTCCGCTCAGTGAGATTCTGGGGACGTCGATTTTCCGGAACCCGGCGTCGGCGTTGACCTCGAGTGCGGTTGAGGATGCACGCTGGGGTCATGACACAGGCCGCAGAGTTCTGGAACACCGTCTACGACGACGACACCGCTCCCTGGGTGATCGGTGAGCCGCAGCCGGCGATCGTGGAGGTGGAACGCGAGGGGTTGATCCGGGGGCGGGTGCTCGACGTCGGAATGGGTGCGGGGGAGCACACCATCGCCCTCACCGCCCTGGGCTACGACGTGCTGGGTCTCGACCTGTCGCCGAGCGCCGTCGAGTACGCGCGGCGCAACGCCGCCGCGAAGGGGGTGCCCGCGGCGCGTTTCCGGGTAGCCGACGCCGTCCGGCTCGGCGCCGATCCCGCCGCGGCCGCCGAACTCGGCGTCTTCGACACGATCGTCGACAGCGCCCTGTTCCACATCTTCCGCGAGGATCCCGGCACCCGCGCCGCCTACGTCCGGTCGCTGCACACCCTGTGCGCTCCGGGCGGTCTGGTGCACGTCCTGGCGCTGTCCGACGCCGACCCGGGCTTCGGGCCCCGCATCAGCGATCGGATGCTGCGTGAATCCTTCGGCGCCGGTTGGGAATTGGAGGATCTGCGGCCCACGTCCTATCGCGGCCGGGTCACCCCGGTGGTCGCCGATCAGGTCGCCGGGCTGAACGTCGCCGAGAACGGGACCGTGGATACCGCCGCCTGGCTGGCCCGGATCCGGCGAGTGTAGCGACGGACCCGGTAGGTACCGCGTGTCCCGCGGTGAAGCTATCGGGGACGAGACTTCGACTTCGGCGGTGCGAGCGGCGCCTCGCGATTGCGGGGCAGCCGCCCGCGCTTGTTCAACGCCTCCAGGTCGTCGAGCAGATCCTCGGCCAGTTGGCGCTCCGCCTCGTAGTGGCGGATGCACCACCGCAACACGGCACTGGGAAAGGCCCAATCCGGGTTGGCGTCGGACCCCTCGGCGTCGGCGGCGGCGCGGCGGCGCATCTTCTCCGCGTAATCGATATGCGCGGTGAGGATTTCGCGCAGCCGCTCCGGCTCGGCCAGATGACCGAGCCAGGCCCGCAGCAGCACACTGTGTTTCAGCACCGGCGCTTCCACCGGTGAATGATTGACCCAATGCGCCACGGCATCCCGGCCGCTCGTGGTGATCGCGTACATCCGCTTGCCGCGCACACCGTCCTCGGAGGTCACGGTGCGCGAAGTGACGTACCCGTGCTTCTCGAGGCGTTTGAGTTCGGCGTAGATCTGGCTGAACGACGGGCTCCAGTAGAAGAACTGCAAACTCCAGTCCGCCCACTTCTTCAGGTCGTAGCCGGACAATTCGTCCGCATGCGAAAGCATCCCGAGCACGGCCCACGAAGTGGTCGGCAGATCGGTGCCAGATGTCATCGCCGAACTATACCGTCCAGTCATATGCGGATCCGAAATCAGCGCCAGCGGGTGCGGTGCGGGAACAGCGCTCGCCCGGCCTCGTGCACGACCTCGAGGACCACCCGGGCCAGCCGGTCGTAACTCATCGCCTCGGCCCGTCCCGAGAGCGAGAGTGCGGCCGGTGGGGCGCCGCGGCCACGCAGCGGCGCGGCCACACACGCGATGCCGACCATCGCCTCCTCGCGGTCGATCGCCACGCCTTGGCGCAACCGGATCTGCCCGAGTTCGCGATGCAGCGCGTCGGGCTCGGCCAGGGTGCGCGGAGTGAGCCGGGGCAGCCGGCCGCGGAAGGCGGCCTCGGCGATGGTGGGTTCCAGCGCCGCCAGCATCGACTTGCCCAAAGCCGTTGCGTGCGCGGGCATCCGGCCCCCGAGCCGGGTCGGCAGCGCCGCGGCGAACCGGCCGCCGGCCTTGTCCAGGTAGACGACCTCGCGACCGTCGAGCACCGCCAGGTGGCCCACCATGCCCGTCCGCTGCGACAGTTCGTGCAGCAGCGGACTCACCGCATCGCGAATCTCGTTGTGGTCCGCGGTGAGTCCGCCCAGTTCGAGCGTGCGCATGCCGAGGCGGTAGCCGCCGGCGGAATGCGCCAGCCAGCGCAGCCGGATCATCTGATCCAGGATGCGGTGGACCGTCGAGCGCGGAAGTCCGGTCCGCTCGACCAGTTCCAGCAGTGTCAGAGTCGGGGTGTTCGCGTCGAAGGCGTCCAGGATCAACGTCATTCGCTCGATCATCGACACCGGAATCGGCGCGCCGGCGCGATGAGCCCTGGCGCCCGTCGTCGCGTGACGCGCGGCCGTGGTGGTGCGTTCCGCGGAGGGCAGCACGGTGACGGTCATATGTACCTCCGTTGGCTCATATGCAGACTAGAAGTATTTCGACTAGGCATGTTCGGTTTCGGCATTTGTGTCACCTATCACAGTGGCTGCCACCACACCGATCGCGAATCGGTGGAACTACGTAAGTGCTACCGAAATCTCTCCCGTTCACCGGACCTGGCCGTTGACGGGCCCCGGGGCCGACCTGGTGTCATGACTTACAGCTATATGTCTGTCCGAAACAAGGAGTGGCCGTGGAGCCGGTAGTACAGGTGGACGAGATCTCGGAGGCGACCTTCAAATCCGTGCTGAGCAGGTTCTGCTCGGGGGTCACGGTGATCACCGCTCTGTCCGGCGACCAGCCGATCGGGTTCAGCTGCCAGTCGTTCTCGTCGCTGTCCCTCGATCCGCCCCGGGTCTGCTTCTTCCCCGCGCGGACCTCGACGTCGTGGCCGCGCATCCGCGAGGTAGGACGATTCTGCGTGAACATCCTCGCCCACGATCAGGCCGACATCTGCCGCGCGCTGTCCCGCAGCGGCACCGACAAATTCGCCGGCGTGGACTGGGAGGTCTCCGGAAACGGGTCGCCGCGGCTGAGCGGTGCGCTGGCCAGTATCGATTGCGAACTGGATCGCGAGGTGGACGGCGGCGACCACACCATCGTGATCGCGCGAGTCACCGCACTCGCCGAACATTCCGAACAGGCGCCGCTGCTGTTCTACCGCTCCTCGTTCGAACGTCTGCACGGGCACTGACGCGGGTCCACGGGCATGCCGGTGGTGACGAGCCCGGTGCGTACCCGCCCGCACCGCCGAGGCGTCCCGTCACTGCCGATGGCCGGAGCGGATCTCCCGGCCAGTGGGACTACGCGTGCCGGGCCCCCGTCCCGATGGCGAGCATCGAGTCATCACCCGGGGCGGGTTCGGCCGGCGGGTAGTCGAGGCCGATCGCAATCGAGGCCGATCGCATTCGAGACGGAGGAATCATGAACAGCGACAGCGAAGTGCGGGTCATCGACGCCGGCGCACCGCCGACCCGGTTCGCCCGCGGCTGGCACTGCCTGGGCCTGGCGGACTCCTTCCGCGACGGCACGCCGCACACCGTCGCCGCCTTCGGCACCGAACTGGTCGTGTTCGCCGGCGAGGACGGCACGCTCAACGTCCTCAACGCCTACTGCCCGCATATGGGCGGCAATCTCGCCGACGGCACCGTCAAGGGCGATTCGCTGGCCTGCCCCTTCCACGACTGGCGGTGGAACGGCAAGGGCAAATGCACCGGAATCCCGTACGCGCGCCGGGTGCCTCCGCTGGCGCGCACCAAGGCGTGGCCGACGCTGGAGCAGAACAAGCAGCTGTTCGTCTGGAACGATCCGGAGGGCAAGCAGCCGCCCGCGGACATCACCATCCCGCGCATCGACGCCGCCTTCGACGACGAATGGACCGACTGGACCTGGAACTCGATGATCGTCGAGGCCAACTGCCGGGAAGTGGTCGACAACGTGGTCGACATGGCGCACTTCTTCTACGTGCACTACGGCTTCCCGACGTTCTTCAAGAACGTCTTCGAGGGCCACATCGCCAGTCAGTACATGACCTCCATCTCGCGCGAGGACATGATGGGCGAGACGGCGAAGGCGTTGGGCGGCAAGAACACTCTGCATTCGGAGGCGTCCTACTACGGGCCCTCCTACATGATCGACTACCTGCGCAGCGACAGCGCGGATCTCTCGGTCGAGGGCTACCTGATCAACTGCCATTACCCGATCACCGAGAACCGGTTCGTGCTGCAGTACGGGGCCATCGCGAAGAAGCCGCAGGGCGTCTCGCCGGAGCGGGCCGAGCAGATCGCGGCCTCCTTCGTCGGCGGTCTCGGCAAGGGGTTCGAACAGGACGCGGCGATCTGGAAGCGCAAGTCGCGCATCAACAATCCGCTGCTGTGCGAGGAGGACGGACCGGTCTATCAGCTGCGCCGATGGTACGAGCAGTTCTACACCGACGTCGCCGACATCTCGGAGGAGATGACCGCGCGCTTCGAATTCGAGGTCGACACCACCCGCGCGGTCACCGCCTGGGAGGCCGAGGTCGCCGAGAACCTCGCCAAGCGGGCCGAACAGGCCGTGGCGGGCTGAGAGTTATCGCGATGGACGAGGTTTCGTGCCGATCCTGCGGAACGTGCGTGCTGGTGGAGAAGTTCAGCCCGCAGCATACGAGCGTGCAGTGGAGCCGGTCGGCGATGCGCGCGTGCACCGAACTGTCGCAGCCGGGCACGCATGCGCACACCTGCACCGCCCTGCGCGAGAGCATCGACGCGGCGGTGCAGTCGGGCCAGTTGAGCGTGAGTACCCGCGATGTCGATGTGCGCACCCGCGGCCGGACGGTGGCATGACAGGGGCAGGAAGCTGGATGAACGGCACAGGAATGGATGTGGTGGTGCTCGATGGATGCCGCGATCGAACTCGACGTGCGTGAGCCGCGCACGTCGCGCGAGGACGCCGGCCCTCGTGACTCGGCAACCGGTGGCGAATCCGCGGACGGCGTCGTGGCGGCCGCCGGGTCGCCGGCCGATCCGGTCGTGGTCGAGATCGTCCGTGTGGTGCACGAAACCGCGGACGCGGTGTCACTCGAATTGGCGCCGCAGCCCGAACACGCCGAGCGGTTCGGCTATCGGCCCGGGCAATTCCTCACTGTGCGCATCCCCAGTGAGCTGACCGGTTCGGTGAGCCGGTGCTACTCGCTGTCGAGCGCACCGCACGAGGGTGGGCCGCTGAAGGTCACCGTCAAACGCACAGCGGCCGGATATGCGTCGAACTGGTTGTGCGACAACGCCGTCGCCGGTGACACCTTGCAGGTGTTGCCGCCCGCCGGACTGTTCACCCCGGCCTCGCTGGACACCGATCTGCTGCTGTTCGCCGGTGGCAGCGGCATCACCCCGGTGTTGTCGATCCTGAAATCGGTGCTCGCGCAGGGCAGCGGCCACTGCACCCTCGTGTACGCCAATCGCGACGAATCGTCGGTCATCTTCGCCGCGGAACTCGCGGAACTCGCGGGGGCCCATCCGGATCGGCTGCAGGTGCTGCACTGGCTGGAATCGGTGCAGGGCCTGCCGAGTGTGCCGCAACTGTCCGCGCTGGTGCGGCACTGGGCCGATCGCGAGACGTTCGTCTGCGGTCCGGGGCCGTTCATGGACGCCGTCGCCGCCGCGATGGCCGCGCACGGCGCCGACCGGCGGCGCGTGCACATGGAGAAGTTCGTTTCCCTGACCGGCAATCCGTTCGAGGCCGCACCCCCCGCGAGCGACGACGCCGACCCCGCCGACTCGGCGAACGTCGAGGTCGAGCTCGACGGCGAGCATCACCGGATGGCGTGGCCGCGACGCCAGGTCCTGTTGGATACCTTGCTGGCAGCGGGACTCGAGGCGCCGTATTCGTGCCGCGAGGGCGCGTGCAGCGCGTGTGTGTGCCGGGTGGTGTCCGGCGAGGTGTCCATGCGCCGCAACGAGGTTCTCGAAGAGGAGGATCTCGCCGAGGGCTACGTGCTCGCCTGTCAGGCGGTACCGGCCACCGACGACGTTTCGATCAGCTATTCCTGAACCCCATTCTTCGAGGAGAGAAAATGGCCGCCGTCAGCTCGCTCGGTTATGTCCGAGCGCGGATCGCCGATATCGCCGCGTGGCGTGAATTCGCCTTCGACATCATCGGATTCGCCGAAGGGTCGGGCCCGAATCCGGAGTCGGTCTATCTGCGCACCGACGAGCACACCTACCGCCTGGAGTTGGTACCGGGCGATCGTGACGAGGTGATCGCCGTCGGCTGGCAGGTCGCCGACCGGCGCTCGCTGACGCTGGTGCGCGAAACGCTCACCGCGGCCGGTGTCGAGGTCACCGAACTCACCCTGGCCGAATCCGCCGCGCGTCACGTCGAGGAGGCGATCAGCTTCACCGATCCGGCCGGATTCACCGTCGAGGTCTTCCACGGACCTCTGCTCGATCACAGCCCGGTGGTCGGAAAGTACGGAAACCGTTTCGTCTCCGGCGATCTCGGTCTCGGCCACGTCGTCCTGCCGGTGCCCGATATCGAGGCCGCGCGGCAGTTCTACACCGAGGTACTGGACTTCGCCTCGCGCGGTTCGTTCCGGGTGGGTCCCCCCGAACATCCGATCTGGATCCGGTTCATGGGTGTCAATCCCCGCCACCACAGCCTGGCGCTGATTCCGGGCGGCCGTGGCGACGGTCCGGGGATCGTGCACGTGATGGTCGAGGTCGATGCGCTCGACGATGTCGGCCGGGCTCTCGACCGGGTGACCAAGGCGGGCTATCACCTGTCCTCGACACTCGGCCGCCACACCAACGACAAGATGATCTCCTTCTACGTCCGCACCCCGGGCGGCTGGGACCTCGAATTCGGTTGCGAGGGAATGCTCGTGGGCGAGGACTACGTCGCGGAGGAGATGACGGCCGACAGCTACTGGGGCCACGAATGGGCGCGCGGCTGAGCGGCCGTCACCACCGTATGGCGGCCGGCACGCGGTGAGGCGAACCGGCGACCACAGTAGTTACAGGTCTGGTTCCTGCACGTCGGTGAACGTGACCCGCACCGAGATCGGATCGGTCTGCAACGCGGCGAATCCGGCGGCGGTCAGCGGTGCGAGCGCCGGGTGCGGGGCGAAGGCGCGGGCCCGGGCGACCACGTCGTCGTCCGGGCGCAACTCCGCCGTGGCCGCGCGCCAGGTTCCGTTGTGCCGCAGGCGCACCGAAGGATCGGCGCGCACATTGTTGCCCCAGCCCGACCGCATGCCGTGCTGGCAGATGATCCACGCGCCGTCGTCGTCGAACAGCACCGATACCGGGACCCGGCGCGGCTGGCCGGATTTGCGGCCGATGGTCTCCAGTTCGGTCGCGAAGGTGGACCGCACACCCACCCGGTCCAGTGCGGCGAATCCGGGGTTGACCAGATAGCGGCCGACGGCGCGTTCGATCCGGAACTTCGTCGACTTACGGTCGGTGCCGGCTGTCGTGCGCCGGGATCGGAAAGCGTCGAGTCCGTTGCGGCGCAGCATGGTTATCGCGGTCGACCACGGTGACCGGGCCGGATCCGGATCCAGCCCGGCGCCGAGGCGATGCAGCTGATCGGTGTGCCATTGCAGATCCAGGGCGCCGTCGACCGCGCGCAACGTACCGCTGCGCGCGATCCGGCCGCGCAGGCCGAGCGAAATCGACGGCGGGCGGAGGACTTCGGTCCCGCCGGTGAGCAGGTCGGCGGCAGCGGCCGGGTGCACCGTGGTGGGGCGGCCGAGTCCGACCACATCGCAGGCGCCGGAGTCGACCGCACCGCCCATCGCCGTCCGGCTGCGGAACCCGCCGGTGACCGCCAGCGGCACCGCGGCCGCGACCCGCCGCACGGTCTCCGCGTACTCCAGGAAGTAGGCCTCCCGCGCTCGGGTACTCGCCGCCGCGCTGCGGGACCGGCCCATCATCGCCGGGGATTCGTAACTGCCGCCGCTGATTTCGATCAGATCCAGCGGCTGCCGGGCCAACTGCCGGACCACCTCCCGCGATTCCTCCTCGGTGAAACCACCGCGCTGGAAATCCGCCGAATTCAGCTTGACGGCCACCGCGAAGCCCGGCTGGACCGCCGCGCGAATCGCGCCGACCACCTCGAGCAGAAAGCGGGCGCGGCGCTGCCCGTCACCGCCCCAGTCGTCGGTGCGCTGATTGGCCAGCGGGGACAGGAACTGCGACACCAGATAGCCGTGGGCGCCGTGAATCTGCACCCCGTCGAAGCCTGCCGATTCCGCGATCCGCGCCGCGTCGGCGAAGCGCCGGATCAGATCGTGGATCTCGGCCTCGGTGAGCGCTCGCGGCGTGGGCAGGCCCGGCACTCCCGACGCGATCGCCGAGGGCGCCACCGGCCGTTGCCGGGTGGCCAGCGGATTGGCTTGGCGGCCGGGATGATTCAGCTGCATCCAGATCGGGGTGCCGCCGTCCTTGGCGGCCTTCGCCCAGCGCGTCAGCGCGGCGAGATCGCGATCGTCGTCGATAACCACATTGCCCGGCTCGCCGAGCTGGGTGCGGTCGATCATCACATTGCCGGTGACGATCAGGCCGTAGCCGCCCGCTCCCCAGCGGCGATACAGCCGGACCAGCCGGTCGTCGGGAGCATGTGCCGCGGTGCCGAGCCCCTCGCTGAGCGCCGATTTCATGATCCGGTTGGGCAGTACCTGGCCACAGGGCAGGGGGAGTGGGTCGTGCAGTCCGGTCATGCCTATCCTCCAGGGCGCGGATCGGAAATGAGGTATACCGATCGGTATAGTCGGCACAGTAGTACACCGATCGGTCTAGGGCAACGGTAGGCTGGACCGTGCAGGGTGCACGAGGAAAGGGGTCGCATCATGGGAGCCCGCGACCGGCTCATCGACAGCGCCGTGGATCTGATGCGCAGCAACGGTGTGGCCGGCACCGGCATCGCGCAGCTGCTCGACCACAGCGGCATCTCGCGCCGCTCGGTGTACCTCAACTTCCCCGGTGGTAAATCGGAACTGATCGCGGAGGCGACCCGCGCGGCCGGTGCCACCTACAGCGCGCTGCTGCGCACGATCACCGCCGGGGCCGACGTGGCGTCGTGTGTCGGCGCCTTCCCGGCGCTGTGGCGCGAGAAGCTCGCGGCGAGCGACTTCACCGCCGGCTGCCCGATCGTCGCGGCCGCGCTGGGCCGGTCGGAAGCGCCCGAAGCCGCCGACGCCGCCGGTGCGACCTTCACCGAATGGGAGACCATCCTCGCCGAACGTCTCGAAACCGAGGACGTCGCACCGGATCTCGCGATATCGCTGGCCACCACGGTGGTCGCGGCGCTCGAGGGGGCGGTGATCCTGTCCCTGGCGACACGTTCGATGGCACCGCTGGAACGGGTGGGCGCCCAGATGTCGGAACTCATCGCTCGCCACACCGCGAAGTGAGTGCCCGCTCTATCGCCGCCGCGGTGGGGATCGCCGCCGTGGCGCCGACGACGGTGGTGGCCAGGGCGCCGGCGGTGCAGGCCCACGCCAGAGCGGTCGCGGGGCCCTCGTGCCAGTGTGCGGCCAATGCGCCGGTGAACGTGTCCCCGGCGCCGGTGGTGTCGACCACCTCGACCCGCACGCCCGGATGAGAGAGCTCGCCCTCGGGGCCGCGATAGCGCGCGCCCTCGCCGCCGCGGGTGGTCAGCACATGCGGGACCGCCCGGAGTTCCGAATCCAATTGAGCCGCTTCGCCCTCGTTGACCACCGCGATGTCGACCGCCTCCCACAGCTGCGGTGGCAGTGATCGCGCGGGGGACGGATTGAGCAGAACGAGAGTGCCGTGCTCACGTGCGCAGCGGGCGGCGCCGAGCACGGTCTCCACCGGAATTTCCAGCTGGCACAGCAGAATATCCGCCTCGGCGACGAGGGCGCGATCACCGTCGGTGAGCCCGGACAGCTCCGCATTGGCTCCGCCGACGACGATGATCGTATTCTCGCCGGCGTCGTCGACCACGATGGTGGCGGTCCCGCTGGCCCCCTCGACGGTGCGTAGTCCGGCGGTCCCGATCTCGTTGTCCTCGAGCACTTTTCGCAACTCGACGCCGAAGACGTCGGTTCCGACCGCGCCGACGAAATCGACCGCCGCGCCCGCACGCCGAGCGGCGATCGCCTGGTTCGCGCCCTTTCCGCCGGGCACCGTATCGAAGGCGGTGCCGAGGACGGTCTCACCGGGCCGCGGCCGCCGCGGCGTGCGAGTCACCAGATCCATGTTGATACTGCCGACCACTGCGATCCGTGCCATGCACGCACCGTAACCCGCCGCGGCGGGTGCGGGCTCGAACGTCGCCGCCGTCAGGCGTGGTCGGCCGCCGTCGCCGCCGCGGCCAGCCGGTCGAGCGACCCGAGTAGTTTGTCCGAGGTCGTCGCCCGGGCCCTGGGCAGCCGGACCTCGTCGGTCAGCCGCGTCCAGTCGTAGGTGTGCCGCACCAGGGTCCGGCTCTCGTCGACGGGTTCGAGCTCCCAGCGCCACAGATGTCCCGGCGGCCGCTGCCCGGATTCCGCGGGCAGCCAGGCGATCCGGCGTCCCTCCTCGAATTCCACCACGTGGTTCTCGCGCACACTCCCGTTGGTGAGTGTCATCGCGAAGACATCACCCACGCTCCGCACGCGCTGCCCGATCTCCGCCCGGTCGAGATTGTCGTTCCCGTCCCATCGCGGCTGCTGCGCCGGATCGGCGATGAATTCGAAGATGTGCCCGGCCGGCGCGGCGACCTCACGCTCCGCCGACACCACCTTGTCGATATCTGCCATGACACCATCGAATCATCCGCGGGAATCGGCGACAACGCGGCCGCGAAGAGTGTTCGGACACAGGCTGTTCCGTGCGTGCGGCTCACTCCTGGCTCTCGACCGGGCCGGACGTGGATTCGGCATGCCGGGGCTCCAAGGGCGGCCCCGCGACCGGGCAGTTGACCTTGCATTGCGGCGCGGCCTCGGGACCAGCGCTCTCGAGCGCGTCGTCGCGGACGGTGACCACGGTCAGTGCCGCGGCCGCGGCCATCACGATCGCGCAGATGAGCATGGCCTGGTGGAACCCGCGCTCGAAGGCGGCGGGGTCGGTGTAGGCGGCACCGGTGAGTCCGGTGAGCGGCGGGACAGCCGCCACCGCAAGCAATCCGGCCGCTCGGGCGACGGCATTGTTGACGCCGCTGGCCACCCCCGCGTGCTGTTCGTCGGCCGTCGCCAGCACGGTCGCGGTCAGCGGTGCGACGGCCAGGGTGAGTCCGAGGCCGAACACCAAGGCGGCGGGCAGCACATCGGTGACGTAGGAGGCGTCGGTGCCGATCCGCATCATCAGCAACATCCCGGCGGCGGCCAGCAGCACACCCGCGGTGATCGGGATGCGCGGTCCGATGCGCTGAGCCAGATCGCCCGAGCGGGCCGAGAACAACAGCATCAGCACGGTGGCGGGCAGCATCGCGGTCCCGGCCGCCATCGGACTGAAACCGGCCACCACCTGCAGGGTCAGCACCAGCAGAAAGAACACCACGCCCATCGCGCCGTACATCACGAAGGTGACCGCGTTGATCGCGCTGAACTGCCGCGAGGCGAAGATCTCGACCGGCAGCATCGGCGGCGGCCCGTGGTGTCCGGGCGCGTCGTGCCCCGCCGAGCGCCGCCGCTCGACGACGACGAAGGCCACCCCGGCGAGCACGCCGATCACCGCCGTCGCCACCACGGCCGCCCGGCTGCTCCCGTGTTCGGGTGCCATGGTCAGTGCGTAGGTGATGCCTGCCAGGCACAGTGCCGCGAGGAACGCCCCCAGCACATCGAAGCCCTCGTGTGCCCGGCCGCCGGATTCGGGAGCCGGGCGGGTGGTCGCCGAGCCATCGGACGTGCCGGAACCGTAGGTCTCCGGCACATGCCGCACCGCGACCAGCACCACCACCGCGGCCAGCGGAATGTTCAGCAGGAACACCCAGCGCCATCCGGCCGCGCCGACCAGCCATCCGCCCAGGAAGGGGCCGATCGCGCCGGCGACTCCGCCGAGGCCGGACCACGCGCCCACCGCGCGGGCGCGATCCGATTTCGCGAAAGAGGCCTGGATGATCGCCAGTGAGCCGGGCGTGAGCAGCGCGCCACCCACGCCCTGCAGCGCGCGGGCGGCGATGAGCATCGGAATACCCTGGGCCGCACCGCAGATCGCCGAGGCCAGCGCGAACCACACCACGCCGACGACGAAGATCCGCCGCCGTCCGAATCGGTCGCCCAGTGAGCCGCCGAGCAGAATCAGACCGGCCAGCGTGAGCGTGTAGGCGTTGACCGTCCACTGCAGACCCGCCATCGAGGCGCCGAATTCCTCGCCGATGCGGGGGAGGGCCACATTGACCACGGTCGCGTCCAGCATCGCCATTCCCGAGCCCAGCACCGTGGCCAGCAGAACCCAGCGACCCGAACCCGACGACAACCGGATGGTGGCGACCATGAGGACACGGTAGCGGCGGGCACCGACGCACAGCGGGCGTTCGGTGGTTATCCGGCGGCGGCGTCCGCGTCCCGGTCAGTAGGCTGTTCACCATGACTGCTGGAACTGTCGGCGAAGTGGATACCGTGCGCGAGGCGGTGCACGAGGCGGCGCGGCGGGCTCGGGTGGCGTCGCGGACGCTGGCACAGCTGACGACCGCGCAGAAGGATGCGGCCCTGCACGCCGCGGCGGATGCGCTGCTCGCGGCGAAGGATGCCGTCCTGGCCGCCAATGCCGAAGACATCGCGACCGCGGAGGCGGGCGGCACCGCGGCCTCGCTGCTGGATCGCCTGCGGCTGACCGAGCCGCGCATCGACGGCATCGCCTCCGGGTTGCGTCAGGTCGCCGGCCTGCCGGATCCGGTCGGCGAGGTGCTGCGCGGTTCGACGCTGGCCAACGGCCTGGAGATCCGGCAGGTGCGCGTGCCGCTGGGCGTGGTCGGCATGGTCTACGAGGCCCGCCCGAACGTCACCGTCGACGCCTTCGGCCTGGCGTTGAAATCCGGTAACGCGGCCCTGCTGCGCGGCTCTTCCTCGGCGGCCCGATCGAATGCCGCCCTGGTCGAGGTCATGCGCGAAGCCCTTGTCGCCCAGGGGCTTGCGGCCGACGCGGTCCAACTGCTGCCGAGTGAGGATCGCTCGAGCGTCACTCATTTGATTCAGGCCCGCGGCCTGGTGGACGTGGTCATCCCGCGCGGCGGCGCCGGGCTGATCAACGCGGTGGTGCGCGACGCGCGGGTCCCCACCATCGAAACCGGCACCGGCAACTGCCACGTCTACGTGCACGCCGCCGCCGATCTCGAGATGGCGGAATCGATTCTGCTGAACTCCAAGACCCGCCGGCCCAGCGTCTGCAATACCGCCGAGACGGTGCTCATCGACCGCGCGATCGCCGAGACCGCGGTCCCGCGCCTGATCGACGCGCTGGAACGGGCTCAGGTCACCATCCACGGCGATCTGCCCGGCCTGGTTCCCGCGACGGAGGAGGATTGGGCCGACGAATATCTGTCGCTGGATATCGCGCTCAAGGTCGTCGACGGTCTCGACGCCGCGGTCGACCACATCAACGAGTGGGGTACCGGCCACACCGAGGCCATCGTGACCGCCGATCTGAAGGCAGCCCGCGAGTTCACCGCCCGGGTGGACGCGGCCGCGGTGATGGTCAACGCCTCCACCGCCTTCACCGACGGCGAGCAGTTCGGATTCGGCGCGGAGATCGGCATCTCCACTCAGAAGCTGCACGCCCGCGGTCCGATGGCGCTGCCGGAGCTGACCTCCACCAAGTGGATCGTGTGGGGCGACGGCCAGATTCGGCCGAGCTGAACCCGTCCCCGGCCGTGACCGTCGGTGCCGGTCGGGCCTGTGGTCTCGCCGGCACCGCAGTATCGAACCCGGCCCGCGGGTGTGTACCGTCGTGAGCAGCTGGACTTTACGGTGCATACCTGCAGTGGGCTGCGCTGTTCCCGAAGGAGGGCCCAACTGTGCAGACGACCGTGCACGAGCCGATTTTCGCGTCGGTCGACGATGTGATCGACCGCTTGGCCACCACCGGCTACCTGGCCGACAAGGCCACCGCCACCTCGGTGTTCCTGGCCGACCGGCTCGCCAAGCCGCTGCTGATCGAGGGACCCGCCGGCGTCGGTAAGACCGAACTGTCGCGCGCGGTGGCCCAGGTCGCCGATGCCGAACTGGTCCGCCTGCAGTGCTACGAGGGGATCGACGAGGCGCGGGCCCTCTACGAGTGGAACCACGCCAAGCAGATTCTGCGCATCCAGTCCGCGACCTCCGGTGGGTCGGATTCGGGGAACGCCTGGGCCGACACCAAAGCCGATGTGTTCAGCGAGGAATTCCTGCTCCAGCGCCCGCTGCTGACCGCTATCCGGCGCACCGACCCCACCGTGCTGCTGATCGACGAGGCGGACAAGGCCGATGTCGAGATCGAGGGCCTGATGCTGGAGGTGCTGAGCGACTTCGCCGTCACCGTCCCCGAACTCGGCACGATCACCGCGACCCGCCGCCCGTTCGTGGTCCTCACCTCCAACGCGACCCGCGAACTCTCGGAGGCGCTGAAGCGCCGCTGCCTCTACCTGCACATCGACTTCCCGGACGAGGAACTCGAGCGCCGCATCCTCGCGAGCCGGGTGCCGGAGCTGAAACCGGCGGTGGCCGCACAGCTGGTCCGGGTGGTGCACGTGCTGCGCGGGATGCAGTTGAAGAAGTTGCCGTCGGTCGCCGAATCCATCGACTGGGCCCGCACGCTGCTCGCGCTGGGACTGAAGGATCTCGACGACAAGACCGTGCGCGCGACGCTCGGCGTGGTGCTCAAACACCAGAGCGACCATCAGCGCGCCCTGGCCGAGCTGAAATTGGCCTGAGCCGTGTCCGGTAAGCGCACCACCCCCCGCGCGCTGGTGTCCGCGGCGCTGCGGGGTGGGTCTGCGGCCGCGGCGCAGGGTGCCGCGCAACCCGGCGAGACCGCGCCGCACGGACTGTCCGGGCATGTGGTCGGCTTCGTGGAAGCCTTGCGCGCCAGGGGAATTCCGGTCGGCCCGTCGGAAACGGTAGACGCCGGCCGAGTGCTCACCGTGGTCGATCTGATGGATCGCGAGATGCTGCGCGAGGGCCTGGCCTGTGCGCTGCTGCGCCGGCCCACCCAGCGCGCCACCTTCGACGGCTTGTTCGAGCTGTGGTTCCCCGCCGCACTGGGGGAGCGCGCGGGCGCCGAGGACATCGAGCTCCCGCGGCGCGACGACGGTGAAATCGACCTGTTCGAATTGCGGCGCATGCTGGCCGAGATGCTGGCCGCCGAGCCGACCGGGGACCAGACCCGGCAGCTGCAGAATCTGGCCGCGCAGATGGTCGAGCAGATGGGGCAGTACCAGTCGGCGAACGGGCCGTCGTTCTCGGCGTATCAAACGCTGAAGGATGTGCAGCCCGAGGTGCTGATCAGCAAGATCCTCGCGGGATTGGCCGCCGGGCAGAACAATTCGGAGTTCGACACCGAGGTCGCCCGCCGCGCCGCCCGGGAACGGGTCAAGGCGTTTCGCGGCACGGTCGAGGCCGAGACCCGGCGGCGCGTAGCCGAGCGGCTGGGCCGCGAGCGGGTGGCGACCTACGGTGTTCAGCGCCAGGCCGAGGATGCCGACTTCCTGCGGATCTCGGAGAACGAACTGGCCGAACTGCGGCGCGGTTCGCAGCGGCTGGCCCGGGTGCTGGCCTCCCGGCTCGCCGCCCGGCGCAGACGGTCCCGGCGCGGCGAGATCGACCTGCGCAAGACGCTGCGCAAATCCATGTCGACCGGTGGGGTGCCGATCACGCTGCAGACCCGGAAGCCTCGGCCCGGTCGCCCGGATCTGGTGCTGCTGTGCGATATCTCGGGATCGGTCGCCGGATTCTCCAGTTTCACCATGCTGCTGGTGGATTCGCTGCGTGAGCAGTTCTCGCGGGTGCGGATCTTCGCCTTCGTCGACCAGGTGGACGAGGTGACCCACATCTTCGATCAGGTCACACCGCTGGATCAGGTGACCCGGCGCATCTTCACCGAGACGAAGGTGGTCGGATTCGAGGGGCATTCGGATTACGGTGCGGCGCTGCGCGGTTTCGCCGAGGACTGGCCGGATGTGGTGACCAGCCGTACCTCCCTGCTGATCCTCGGCGACGCCCGCACCAACTATCGCGATCCGGCGCTGAATACTCTGCGGGAACTCGTCCAGGTGGCCAAGCACGCGCACTGGCTGAATCCGGAGGCCGAAAAGATGTGGGGCACCGGCGATTCGGCGGCCAACCGCTACGCCGAGGTCGTCGAGATGCACGAATGCCGGTCGGCGCGCCAGCTGACCGGTGTGGTGAGCAGGCTGCTTCCGGTCTAGGCCGCGAGGAGGGATAGCGAGCCGTTTGCCCGGAACCATCAGCGGCTGTTAAGCGCTTTCCAAGGCGGGCCGTCGATCATTCGCGCGTGCCGTGCCCATCGGGGGAGTTCGCCGACGAAATCCCCGTCGACCAGCCGAGCGCCCCTGCGGCGCAACGAGATCCCCACGACCGGGATGCCGAGCCCGCCGAGTTTCCCGATGCCGGGCCCCCCGATCGTGAGCGATCCGGCTCCGTGCCGGCTGCGTCCGAATGCCCGGCACCCGCATCGGACGAACCGGCGCCGGGAGATCTCCGGCTGCGGGCACGGGAACTGACCGAGGCCGCGACCGCCCTGCTCGGCACCAGCCCTGCCGTCGCCGAACGAATGTTGTTGCAGGCTCTGCACTGTGGCACGGGCGTTCTCTCCGGTGAACAACGCGCGCGGCTGTACTCGCTGGTGGTGACCGCGGTCGCCAACCAGCCGGGCCGTGAGCACGACCTGGCGGCCGCGGCGGCCGCCGCGGCCGCGAGCTGGACCGGTATCTCCGCCGCCGACGTGGCCCATCACACGCTGCTCGCCGCCCGCGTCCACTACCGCCGCGGTCACCACCGCCGCGCGGCCACCCTGTACGCCCAGGCCCTCGGCTGCGATGCGCTGCCCTATCCGCCGGAAGAAATCGCGGTGCTGTACGAGCAGCTCGGACGCTGCTTGGAACAGTGCCACCGCCACCGTGCCGCGGCACGGGCCTACACAGCGGGTGCGGCCGCCGTCGCCGGCCGGCCCCAGTGGGACGAACTGCACCGCGACCTGATCGAGGCCGCGACCCGGTCCCGGCGCGCGGCGCGCAATCCGGCCGCGATGGTGCGGGCGTATCTGTCGGCGCGGCGGGCGCGATGAGCTCATAGCACCGGATCGCCGACGAGACCCACCCCTGCCCGGGCCCGCCCAGTAAGCTCGGCATTCGTGCAAAACACAGGCCGGCGCAAACTGGGCGTGATGGGCGGTACGTTCGATCCGATCCATCACGGGCATCTGGTTGCCGCCAGTGAGGTCGCCAACCGGTTCGACCTCGATGAAGTGATCTTCGTACCCACCGGGCAGCCGTGGCAGAAATCCTCACGGCAGGTCTCTCCGGCGGAGGACCGCTATCTGATGACGGTCATCGCCACCGCATCCAATCCGCGGTTCACGGTCAGTCGCGCCGACATCGACCGGGAGAAGGCCACCTACACCGTCGACACCCTTCGTGACCTGCAGAATCAGCATCCGGACGCCGATCTGTACTTCATCACGGGTGCGGACGCGCTGGCCAGCATCCTGACATGGCAGGATTGGGCGGAACTGTTCGAGCTGGCGAAGTTCGTCGGGGTGAGCCGTCCGGGGTACGAATTGAATGTCGACCACCTCGAGGAACATCTGCGAAATCAGCCGGCCGATGCGGTCACCGTCATCGAGATCCCGGCCCTGGCGATCTCGTCGAGCGAATGCCGTCGCCGCGCCGCCGAGGGGCGTCCGGTGTGGTACCTCGTTCCCGACGGCGTCGTGCAGTACATATCGAAACGGCACCTGTACGTGCCGGGAGGGAACGGGAAGGTGAGCCAATGACGGCATCGGCACAGGCGGTGGAGATGGCGCAGGTCGCCGCGCGGGCCGCCGACGAGAAGCTGGCGACCGACGTCGTCGTCCTCGATGTCTCCGATCAGCTGGTGATCACCGACTGCTTCGTCATCGCCTCCGCGCCGAACGAGCGTCAGGTCAACGCGATCGTCGACAACGTCGAGGAGAAGTTGCGTCTCGCCGGGCACAAGCCGGTCCGCCGCGAGGGCACTCGTGAAGGTCGCTGGGTGCTGCTGGACTACGTCGACGTCGTAGTGCACATCCAGCACAGCGACGAGCGCAATTTCTATGCGCTGGAACGGTTGTGGAAGGACTGCCCGCAGGTCGAGGTGCCGGGTCTGGCGGCTCCCGCGCAGGCTCCGGCGAGTGGTAGCGGGGACCCCGCGTGAACCGCAGGCCCGAAGGCGACACCGCGCGTGAACCCGAACAGGCCGGGGAGCGCGGCATCGAATCCGGTGGGAGCGACGCGGCCGAAGGTGTTGCGGCGGCGGCCGGCTCGCGGGCGACGAAGTATCCGGGGGTGCGCCGGCTGATCCTGCTGCGACACGGACAGACGGAATGGAACGCCGCCGACCGGATGCAGGGCCAGATCGACACCGAGCTCAGCGAATTGGGCCGGCGCCAGGCGAAAGACGCTGCGCGCGATCTCGTTTCCCAGGACGCCGTCGCGATCGTCTCCTCGGATCTGCGCCGCGCCTACGACACCGCACTCGCCCTGGCCGAACACAGCGGACTCGAGGTCGTGCGGGATGCGCGGCTGCGGGAGACCAGCCTCGGCGACTGGGAAGGTCTCGACCATCTCGAGGTGGATGCGCGGTATCCGGGTGCGCGCAAGGCGTGGCGGCTGGATCCCACCGTGACCCCGCCGGGCGGGGAGAGCAAACTCGAGGTCGGCGCGCGGGCACTGCCGGTGGTTCGCGAGCTGTTCGCCGAGCGTGCGGACTGGCCCGGCCGTACCATCATCCTGGTCGCGCACGGCGGGCTGATCGCGGCCCTGACCGCCGCGCTGCTGGAGCTGCCCGAGCACAAATGGCCGATCCTGGGCGGATTGGCCAATACCAGCTGGGTGCAGCTGAGCAGCCACGGTCCGGGCATCGAGCAGCCGGGTTGGCGGCTGGATGTGTGGAATGCGGCGGCGAAGGTAGCTCCTGATGTCCTCTGAACGCTCCTCCGACGACCGGGACGAACCGGTCCGGCAGGTATCCGACGAACTGTTGCGCAAGGCCTCCGAAGGGCCCGTCCGGCGGCTGCCCGACGCGCTGTTCGGTGGTCCGGTCGCGCCGGTGGAACCGGCCGGGGAATCCGATGCGGCTTCCGAATCGGGCGACGCGGACGACGACGGCGGATCGACCGGTCCGCCGGCCGTTCTCGCGGATGTGCCCACCGAGGCAGAGGAGAATGCGGAACCGGCCGCGGACGCGCGGGAAGACAGCGTGCCCGGCGGTTCCGAGACGACGCCGTCCACCGAGGCGGCGATTACGCACGCCGTATCCGGCGACGCGGCGGTAGCCGATGACGCCGACGCGGCGCTCGATGCCCACGGGAAGTCCGACACCGGTTCCGGCGCGGCAACTCCCGGCGAGCGGACCGTGTCGAGCGCGGCCGTCGACGCCGTATCGGGAATCGACGACGCGGTCTCCGCGGATGCGCAGCCGAGCATCGGCGACGCGGCCGGCACATCCGAGGCTTCGGCGCGGCCCGTGCTGGTCGTGATCGCGGATTCGCTGTCGTACTTCGGGCCGAAGGGCGGCCTGCCCGCCGACCATCCGCGGATCTGGCCGAATCTGGTTGCCGCGGAACTCGATTGGGACGTCGAATTGGTGGCGCGCATCGGCTGGACCTGCCGCGACGCCTATTGGGCACTCATCGGCGATCCGCGCGTGTGGGCCGCGGTGCCGCGCGCGGGAGCGGTCGTCCTGGCCACGGGCGGGATGGACACGCTGCCGTCGCCGCTACCGACGGCGCTGCGCGAATTGATCCGGTATCTGCGCCCCCCGGTGCTGCGCCGGCAGGTGCGTACCGGCTACCAGTGGCTGCAACCGCGGCTGTCGAAACTCGGTCGCCCCGTGGCACTTCCGCCGCATGTGAGCATCGACTACCTGGAACAGTCACGGCATGCGCTGGCCCAGTTGCGGCCGGATCTGCCGGTGGTCTCGGTACTGCCCTCGGTGCACGATTGCGAGGCCTACGGCCGGGTCCACACCGGGCGTGCGCCCGCGGTGCGTGCGCTGCGGGAATGGTCGGCGAAATCCGGTGTGCCGCTGGTGGATCTGGGCGAAGCCGTGCGCGACGACATTTTTTCGGGCGAGGCGAATCCGGACGGGATCCACTGGGGCTGGGAGGGACATGCCGCGGTGGCACGGGCCATGGTGAAGGTGCTGTCGGAGGTGCGTTCGGTCGAGGCCGGTGCATGAATCGGTGCGGATAGCCGATGACCGTCGTGGTGGTCACGGATTCGGCGGCGAGCGTTCCCGCCGAACTGGTAGCGGAGTTGGGCATCGTGGTGGTGCCGCTGCATGTGCTGGTCGACGATCGTGCGATCGCCGAGGGTGTCGACGAATGCGAGATCGACTACGGCGCGTCCACGGTGACGACCTCGTCCGCCTCCCCGGGTGAATTGCGCGCCGCCTACGAGCGCGCCCTGGAGCTCAGCGAGGGTGACGGTGTCGTGGCCGTGCATATTTCGCGTCAGCTCTCGGCGACCTGGGAAGCCGGGCGCCAAGCCGTGCAGGATATGGATGCCGCCGCCCGGGTGCGACTGGTGGATTCGCTGAGCGCGGGCCTGGGCACCGGGCTGCCCGTACTCGCCGCGGCCCGTCGCGCGAAGTCGGGTGCGGCGCTGGATGTCGTCTACGACACCGCGGTCGCCGCCGCCGGGCGATCTCGCACGTTCATCGTCGTCAATCGGACCGAGCAGCTGCGTCGCGGCGGGCGGCTCAGCACCGCGGCCATGTTCTTCGGCACCGAACTGGTGACCAAGCCGATACTGCAGATCGTCGACGGCAAACTGGAGCTGCGGGAGAAGGCGCGGACGCGATCCAAGGCCTTCGCGAAACTCGTTGCCGCAGCGGTCGATGCGGCCGGTGACGACGGAGCGGCGGTGGCGGTTCAGCATCTCGGTGCCGCCGCGGCGGCGGCCACGATCGCCGGACAGCTCGGCGAACTCATTCCCGGTATGCGGGAGCTCGTGACCGCCGAATTCGGCCCGACACTCGGCGTGCACGTGGGCACCGGTGCGGTCGGCGTCCTGGTGGTCCCCGGCGGCTGCGGCTGAGCGCCTACCACCGCCGGCCGACGAGTTCCGCCCCCGCACCGGGGGTTGTCCACAGCTCGGACGCTGTCCCCAGACATTCCGAAACCCCAGTTCGCGCACCGAGTCACGGCCCGCCGCGCACATACGGTCACCGTCATGGCGCGACACGAGGATCGGACCCTACTGCGGCAGCGACTGCACGACGTATCACCCAGGCCGGCAACGCTCGGCACCCTGGCCCCCGGTCCGGATGACCCGACCCACGACGGGCTGTGGGACCTCGCCCGATCACCCGCGGACTCGCCCGAACAGCGCCGTGATCCCTCGGGCGGTCCCTCTGGGAGCCGGGATCTCGGCTCGCGCGGTAGTGAACCGGGTCCGCCCGCCGAACCGGTGAGCGGCTCCGACGGCGGCCGAACCATGGTCGCAACGCGACCGGGTGTGGACGCCGGCCGGGACGAGGACGCCGCCGGTGGGCGGACCGGCGTACACGGCGGGACTTGGCCGAGGCGGCCGTATTCGCCGAGCCGTATCCGGCAGAGTCGCGACGATCCCGCGCCGCCTCCTGGTAGTGCGGGAGCCCTCGACCGACGCGACGGTGACGGCCGGGACGGGGAGGAAGGTCCCGCGGCGACCGGCGCGGCGGTGACCTTTTCCGAGGCGCCGGAGAGTCCGCGAATTCCGCAGTGGCTCAGCGAACCGGTGGGATCGGTGACGATCTGGCAGCGGCTGGTTCCGGAGCGATTCCGGGGAGTTCGCGTGGATCCCGGGCGCAAAGGAGTGTGGGTGCTGGCCGGTGCCGGCGTGGCGGCGGTCATCGTGGCGGCGGCCGCCGCGCATCGAGACGATCCGGTGGCAGCGCCCGTGGCGCCGCTACCGGCAGTGCGCACCGACGCCGCCGAAACCTCGATGGCCCCCGCACCGGTGGACGGCCCCGGACTGGCCGTGCGGTCCGATCCGCCCGGCCGGGCGACGCCGTCGTCGGCTCCCGGCGGCGATCTGGTGGTCAGCGTCATCGGTCTGGTCGAACATCCGGGACTGTTGCACCTCGCACCGGGAACACGGGTCGCCGACGCTGTCGCGGTGGCCGTCGCGCGAGACGGTGCGGACCTCGCGGGGCTGAATCTCGCCCAGCGGCTCGCCGACGGAGACCAGATCGTCGTCGGCGCGCCCGCTCCCGCGAGCGGCCCGCGCCTCGGCAGCATGGTCGTTCCGGGTGGACCGCATCCGGCCTCGACATCGGGCGCCGTCGCGCCACCGGGACACAAGGTCAACCTCAACACGGCGACGGAACAGGATCTCGACTCTCTCACCGGGGTGGGCCCCACCACCGCCGCCGCCATCATCGGCTGGCGCATTCAGCACGGCCGCTTCACCAGCATCGACCAGCTCGCCGAAGTCACCGGCATCGGTCCCGCCAAGCTCAACCGTCTCCGCGATCAGGTCACCCTGTGAACCGCGGTGGATCGAGCGGCGGTCGAGTCCGGCCCGAGCGGGCCTCGGACTCCGCCCGCGACGGTGCGGAACGGGGGATGGCCGGTCCCGGTGGCGCTGCAGTGGACGCGCGGCTGCTTCCCGCGGCGCTGGGGTGCTGGGGCGTGACCATTGCGGGCATATCGCTGGGGTGGCGAGCCGGTGTGTGGGTGTGCGCCGGGCTCGCAATCTCGGCGGCCGGACTCGGAATCCTTCTGGCACGTAGCCGTTTTCGGGTGCCGCATCGAGCGGTGTGGTGGGTGGTGCTGGCCGCGTTGCTGGTGTCCGCCGGGTTCGGGGTGGCGGCGTCGTGTGACGCGTATCGGGTGAGTGCGCACCCCCTTGGGCGGCTGGCGGCGGGCAGTGTGGTGACGGCCGAGATGGTGGCGGGGGATCCGAAACCCCTCCCGGCCCGTTCCTTCGGTGGACGGCAATGGTCGATGCGCGCGACGGTGCGCGAATTCCGTTACGGCGCAACATCGGTGCACGGCGATGCGGCGGTGACGGTGATCATGCCGGAGCGGATCTGGTCGGATCTGGTGCCGGGGCAGCACGTCACGTTCCGGGCACGGCTCAATCGCCCGTGGCGGCGGGATCTGACGGTCGCCGTACTGCGGGCCCAGGGCCCGCCGAGCCGCGTCGGCCCGCGCCCGTGGTGGCAGTCGGCGGCCGCGACGGTGCGGGAGAATCTGTCCGAGGCGGCCCGGCGTGCACTGCCACCGGATGCGGCCGGAGTGCTGCCGGGGCTGATCGACGGCGACATCTCCCGGCTGCCGGATCACGTGCGAGAGGACTTCCGGGCGGTCGATCTCACCCATCTGGTCGCCGTGTCCGGAACCAATGTGTCGATCGTCCTGGCCGCCGTGCTGCTCGCGACCCGCGCTCTGACACTCGACCCGCGCTGGGGCGCGGTACTCGCCGGCCTGGCCCTCATCGGATTCGTCATTCTGGCGCGCCCGTCGCCGTCGGTATTGCGGGCGGCGGTGATGGGCGCGATCGCGGTGCTGGCAATGGTGACGGGACGCCGGAAACAGGCGCTCCCCGCGCTGTGCGCCGCGGTGATCGTGTTGATCGCGTTCTCGCCCCAGCTGGCGGTCGACCTCGGCTTCGCCCTGTCGGTGCTGGCGACCGCGGGCCTGATCCTGCTGGCGCCGATCTGGTCGCAGTGGCTCGAACATCGCGGCTGGCCCCCGCTGGTGGCCGAGGCGTTCGGTGTCGCGGCGGCGGCCTTCGCGGTCACCACGCCGATCATCACCGCGCTCACCGGCCATGTCAGCGGTGTGGCGATCGTGGCGAATGTGCTGGTCGAACCCGTCGTCGCGCCGATCACGCTGCTCGGTGTCGGCGCGGCCGCCCTGTCCTGCTGCTGGCAACCGGCGGCGATCGTGGTGCTGAACCTGGCCGAGCCGCCGCTGTGGTGGTTGCTCTTCGTCGCCGAACGCGGTGCGGCGCTGGGGATTTCGCTGCCGATGCCCGCGGGCGCGACGGGCGCGGCACTGGCCGGAGCGCTCATCGGCTGTGGTGTCGCCGTGCTCGCCCGGCTCGGCTCGCGCCGCACTCGCACACATGCGGGCCCGGCGCCGCCACCCGGACCCGGCGACGGGTCGGTGAACCTGTCACCGGCCACCCGTAGGATCGTGCCGTGACCGATCACCTGGCTGCCTTACATCTGGTACTCGGTGAGGAGGAACTGCTCATCGAACGGGCGGTCGCCTCGATCGTGGCGCAGGCGCGGGCCGCGACCAACGATCCAAGCGCGATGCCGGTGGATCGGCTGCGGGCGGGGGATGCGAGTGCCGCCGAACTGGCCGAACTGCTGAGCCCCTCGCTGTTCGCCGAGGATCGGGTGATCGTGCTCGAGGCCGCCGCGGAGGCCGGTAAGGACGCGGTGGCGCTGGTCACCGCGGCCGCCGGTGATCTGCCCGAGGGAGTTGTGCTCGTGGTTCTGCATTCCGGCGGCGGCCGGGCCAAGGCGCTGGCGCCGGCTTTGCAGAAACAGGGCGCCGACGTGCACAACTGCGCCAAGATCGGTAAGGCGAACGAGCGAAACGAATTCGTGCGCAACGAATTTCGCACCGCCGGCGTGCGAGTTTCGAGTGACGTGGTGCAGGCCGTGGTGGAGGCGATCGGATCGGATCTGCGAGAGCTGGCCGCGGCCTGTTCCCAGCTGGCCGCCGATACCGGCGGCAAGGTGGATGTCGACGCGGTGCGCCGGTACTACTCCGGTCGTGCCGAGGTCACCGGCTTCGAGGTCGCCGATCTTGCCGTCGCCGGTGACCGCCCCGCGGCCATGGAGGCATTGCGCTGGGCGACCGACCGTGGCGTTCCCGCCGTTCTGCTCGCCGACGCGCTCGCCGATTCCGTACACACCATCGCGAGGGTCGGATCCGCCGGACGTGGCGATCCGTTCGCGCTGGCCTCGCAACTCGGCATGCCGCCCTGGAAGGTGAAGAAGGCACAGACCCAGGCGCGCGGCTGGACCGCCGCCACCATCGGCAACGCCCTGCACGTGGTGGCCGCCCTCAATGCCGACGTCAAAGGCGGTGCGGCCGATACGGATTACGCGCTCGAACACGCCTTGGCCGCGATCCTGGATCTGCACGCCGCCTCGCACTGAGCCGCGGCCGCTGCGCTCGTGCAATGTGTCCGGATCTAGCGGTGGTTGTGCGCGATGATCTCGCCGACCAGTGCGGGCCCCGGGAAGTCGGTCATCACGACGCCGGTCGCCGTGCCGGGACGGGAGCGGAGATAGTCGAGTGCGCGCTGATTCTCGTATTCGGCGTAGCGGTGGGGAAATTTCGCCGGGTCGGGCACCCCGGAGGCCGACAGGAAGTCCATCGACAGGGCGTGGTCGCCGATGGCCGGGGCCTGCGCGAGGTGGGCGGCGACGGCCGCCCATTTGTCCTCGCGCGTGGGTTTGTCCCACAGATCCTGTGCGTCGATCGGCAGACCACGGTCATCGATTCCGTCGGCCCGGATCACGACGATGGCGCCGCGCACCTCACCCAGCCGGGGAAGCGCGACCGGTCCGGTCGCCGCCGGTCGCCACACCCGTGGCTGCGCGTTCAGGTACCGATCCAGCAGCGGTGGGTCGGGCGGTCGCCCACCCGCGTCCTCGCACTGAAACGTCTTGTCCTCGTTCGTGCATTCGGCCTTCACCCGCATCAGGAGCGTTTCGCGCGGATGCCGATTCAGGAATTGTTCGCCCGCCCGCAGCACGTCGTCGAGACCGGCCTGCTGATAGAAGCTACCGTGCTGTACGCCGAGGTTGCCGGCCTCGTCGCGCCGGACCCGGATATCGAGCGCCCGGATGCCGGCCTCGAGCTGGGTGCTCAGGGTTCGTTGCGAGGCGCAGGTCGGCTCGGTGCAACCGGTATCGAACTTCTCCTGGGTGACCACGGCCGGTCCGGCCTTACCGCCGTGGATCGACAGGGTGTCGTGGGTGCCGGGAACGGACATCTCGCCGAGCGAGGTGCTGTCGGGCAATGCGCCCATCCAGTCCGGATTGCTCGCCGAGTCGAGGTGATCGATCGCGCCGGCGGTGGCGGCCCGGGGCATCCCGGCGGCCTCGGTGCCCGGCGCGGCCGATGCCGACCGCGTCGCGGCGGCGGATCGTGCGGTCGGCGTCGATTGATCACACCCGGTCAGCAGCGTGCTCGACACCGCCGCCACCACGAGGAAAAGGCCCGTGCTTCTGCGAATTTCCCCACCCCACACCCGCACCACGCTAGCGGACGCGAATCAACGACAAAAGCCGCCGTGGTCATCTGCGATGCAGATCCTCTGCCACGGCGGCGTTGCGAATGCTGTTGTGCGGCAAAATCAGCCGCGTCGGTTCCGGCCGCGGCCGGAACCCGGGAAATCAGCCCAGCTTGTTGAAGGCCAGCGAGAGGGCCGACTTCTTGTTGGCGGCCTGGTTGGCGTGGATGACGCCCTTCGAGGCGGCCTTGTCCAGGCTGCGGCTCGCCGAACGCATCAGCTCGAGCGCCTTGTCCTTCTCGCCCGCCGCGGCGGCCTCGCGGAACTTGCGGATCGAGGTGCGCAGCGCGGACTTCACCGACTGGTTGCGCACCCGCGCCGCCTCGTTGGTGCGGATCCGCTTCATCTGGGACTTGATGTTGGCCACGCCTGTTCCTCTGATTCCTTCTCGTCAGTTGATGTGCTCTAGATGTTCGTGAAAAGTCTCTGGGCGCACTACACCGAAACGGGTAGCGCCGCGCCGACGATCGAGGTTACCAGTTGAGGCGGTGCGAAGCGAAATCGCCGTGCCTGCGCCCGGTCATCGCACAATCCGGTCCGAGTATCCGCGGTCTGCTCCCGATATGCGAATCGCCGTCATTGTGCACCGTTATCCGGTCCCGTAGCGTCCGACTTGGACGGCCGTACGGGTCGTTCAGCGAGTTTCCTGAATCTCCACGTGGTACCGACTCGAAGCACACGCTCGAAAAGGGAGGTGGCAGATGTCTCCGACTGCTCAGGAAGTGCTCGAAAATGTAGTCGAGCAGCGTGAAGTGCCGTTGGCTCGAAAATTGGTGGCCGAGGTGATCGGCACATTCGTACTGGTCTTCGGCGGCGTGGGTACGGCCGTCTTCGCCGGAAGCCGGGTGGGGGTGCTCGGAATCGCGCTCGCCTTCGGTTTCAGCCTCTCGTTGCTGGTCTACGCGATCGGCCCGATCTCAGGAGCGCACGTCAATCCGGCGGTGACCATCGGTCAGCTGGCGATGGGCAGGATCAGCTGGCTCACCGCCGTCTACTACTGGGTCGCGCAACTGGTCGGCGGGTTCATCGCCGGTGCGGTGATCTTCGGCATCGCCAGGAATCTGCCGTCCTACAACCGCGCCTCCGACGGTCTGGCCGCAAACGGCTGGGGTGCGCACAGCCCATCGGCTGTGCATGTGCGTGGCCCCATGGCAACGCTCACGCAGGACGGTTACGGCTTGGCCGCGGCCGTCACCGTCGAGGTAATCCTGACCGCGCTGCTGGTTTTCGTGGTCTTGGCGTCGACCGACCGGATCTCGCATGTCGGGATGGCCGGGCTCGGTATCGGTATCACTCTCGCGGTGATCAACCTGATCGCTATCCCGATCGACAACGCCTCGGCGAATCCGGCACGCAGTCTCGCGGTCGCTCCGTATCAGAACGGGGCACTGCCACAGGTCTGGGTCTTCGTAGTCTTCCCGCTGCTCGGCGGCTTGTTGGGCGCGCTGGTCTACAGCGCCCTGTTCGGCCGCACCCGGCATCTCGCCGACTGATCCGGCGACGCCGATGGTGAATCCGGTCGCGCCACGTGCGGCCGGATTCACTGGTTCGGCCGGCCTGCTCAACCCCAGTTGTATTCCGCACACAGCCGATGCGCGACGTGATCGAAGGTTTTCCGCGGGAGAATCGCCCCCTCACGCCGGATGCCCGCTTCGGGCACGTCGAGCACCCGGTCCAGCCGGACCCAGCTGTCGCGCCCCTCGTAATCCCAAGGGCCCGAACCGATTCCGATCCAATTGTGCTCGGCGCCGCGCGCCGGATTCGAGGAGAGCATCAGCCCCAGCAGAGTCTTGCGCTCCCGGCCCACGACCAGCACGGGGCGGTCCTTGCCGTTGGCCGGATCCTCCTCGTACGGCACCCAGGTCCACACGATCTCGCCCGGATCGGCGCGGCCGTCGAGTTGGGGGCAGTAGACGATCTGGCGGGCACGTTCCCGGGTGGGCACCGGAGTCGAGGCCGCCGGCCGCACCGCGACCGTGTCCTTGCGGCGGCCGCCGAGAGCGCGGTCCCACATCGAGGAACGTTGCATCCGGTCGACGAGTTTCGGCGCCTGCTTCTTGACGATCCGGGGCCCCTGCTCCTTGGCAATGGTCCCCAACTGCTTGCCCAGAGAGCTCCATGTGCTGGCCATATCGGCAGAGCTTAACGGCGAACCGCGCTCGGCTCATCCCTGCCGGATTCGCCTGTGCCGGGCGGGGAATCGAGTGTGCCGCCGCTCACATCCGGGTCGCCGGCCCCGGGAACTGCGCCGTTGCCGCCGATGCCGGCCCGCCGGTGCGTGCACGACCACGCGGTATGCGCACGTAGACTGCCGCATGGCGACTTATCGACTTGTTCACGGGTAGGAGTGTCCCATCAGCACGTTTGCCGACACGACGTTCACCGATCCCTCGCGGATCCGGAACTTCTGCATCATCGCGCATATCGACCACGGCAAGTCCACGCTGGCCGACCGCATGCTGCAGTTGACCGGGGTGGTCGAGGAACGGCAGATGCGTGCGCAGTATCTGGACCGGATGGATATCGAGCGCGAGCGCGGGATCACCATCAAGGCCCAGAATGTGCGGCTGCCCTGGAACGTCGATGGCACCGACTACGTCCTGCACTTGATCGACACCCCCGGCCACGTCGACTTCACCTACGAGGTCTCGCGGGCACTCGAGGCGTGTGAGGGTGCGATCCTGCTGGTCGACGCGGCCCAGGGCATCGAGGCGCAGACGCTGGCCAACCTGTATCTGGCACTGGACAAGGATCTCGAGGTCATCCCGGTGCTGAACAAGATCGACCTGCCCGCGGCCGATCCGGACCGCTACGCCGCCGAGCTGGCCCATATCGTCGGCTGCGAACCGGAGGACGTGCTGCGCGTATCGGGCAAGACCGGCGTCGGCGTTCCCGAACTGCTCAACAAGGTGATCGAGACGGTCCCGCCGCCGGTCGGCGAGGCCGATGCCCCGGCCCGCGCGCTGATCTTCGACTCGGTCTACGACACCTACCGCGGTGTCGTCACCTACGTGCGTGTGGTGGACGGCAAGCTCACCCCGCGCCAGAAGATCAAGATGATGTCCACCGGCGCCACCCACGAACTGCTGGAGATCGGCATCGTCTCGCCCGAGCCCAAGCCCACCCAGGGCCTCGGCGTCGGTGAGGTGGGCTATCTCATCACCGGTGTGAAGGACGTCCGGCAGTCGAAGGTCGGTGACACCGTCACCACCGCGCGCGACGGCGCCACCGAGGCGCTGACCGGCTATCGCGAGCCGCGTCCGATGGTCTACTCCGGTCTCTACCCGGTCGACGGTTCGGACTATCCGGACCTGCGTGACGCGCTGGACAAACTGCAGCTCAACGATGCCGCGCTCACCTACGTGCCGGAGACCTCGGTCGCGCTCGGCTTCGGTTTCCGCTGCGGCTTCCTCGGACTGCTGCATATGGAGATCACCCGGGAGCGGCTGCAGCGCGAATTCAACCTGGATCTCATCTCCACCGCGCCCAACGTGATCTATCGCGTGATCATGGAGGACGGCACCGAACAGGTTGTCACCAACCCGTCGTTCTGGCCCGAGGGCAAGGTGCGCCAGATCTTCGAACCGGTGACCAAGTGCACGATCATCGCGCCGAGCGAGTTCGTCGGCACCATCATGGAGCTGTGCCAGTCGCGCCGCGGTGAACTGCTCGGCATGGACTATCTGTCCGAGACGCGCGTGGAGATGCGGTACACCCTGCCGATGGCGGAGATCATCTTCGACTTCTTCGATTCGCTGAAGTCGCGCACGCGCGGTTACGCCTCGCTGGACTACGAGGAGGCGGGCGAGCAGGAGGCCGCGCTGGTCAAGGTCGACATCCTGTTGCAGGGCGAGGCCGTGGACGCCTTCTCGGCCATCGTGCACAAGGACGCCGCCCAGGCCTACGGCCACAAGATGACCACCAAACTGCGCGAGCTCATTCCGCGGCAGCAGTTCGAGGTGCCGATCCAGGCGGCCATCGGCTCGAAGGTCATCGCCCGCGAGAACATTCGCGCGATCCGTAAGGACGTGCTGGCCAAGTGCTACGGCGGCGACATTTCGCGTAAGCGCAAGCTGCTCGAGAAGCAGAAGGAGGGCAAGAAGCGGATGAAGACCATCGGCCGGGTCGACGTTCCGCAGGAGGCCTTCGTCGCCGCGCTCTCGACCGATTCGTCATCGGACAAGCCGAAGAGGTAGTCTCCAAGGTTCCGTGAGATCAGTTGGACCGTTGACCGAGTCGACTGCCGGTTGATCTTGGGGCTTTCCGGTCACGACCGCCGGTGGCAAGCTCAGAAAGTACCGCTGTGGCCTGTCATCTGTCCGCCTGAAAGAAACCTGAAGGATGTGACAGGCAAGTTTTCCGGAAATAAGGTGTAAAAAGACCCAAATTCGGTAACACCCCGTTCGGTTTAGCCAGCCGAACGCTGAGAGCGGAGTTTGTATGACGCGTGAGCTGCCCTTCGACGATGATGCGGACGCGGGCGATCATGCGAACGATGCCGCATATCGCGTCGCGACCGGTGTCGCGCGGGTGGCTCGGGCCGGTGCGTACGTCACCGGCGGCGCGCTGATCGCCTCCAACGGGTCGCCCGCACCGGAGAACGAATCGCACAACAGCCACATCACCGGCTGGTCCACCGCCGATCCGCATCCCGATGTGCCGAGTCCGGTGGTGACCTATCCGGATCCGTCACCGGACTCCGTTCCGCCGACCCTCGGGAACTCCGCGTCGCACGCCCCGGCCGCACCCGCGCCGGGACTGGCGCTGCCGGAACAGCACGGCACGGATGCCTATCCGGGGCTGCAATTGCCCTTCGCCGACGGTGGTCAGCCCGCGCCCGGTATCGGCGGCCTGCCCGGCTCGCCCGACGGCGGGTCGACCGCGCCGCCCTTCTCGATTCCCGGTTCTCCCTCGCACCCGGGCAATCCGCATTCGGGCCACGGTGGTTTCAGTAATCCGGGATTCGGTGGGGGACAAGGCTTTGCGATTCCCGGGACGCACCATGCCAGTGCCCCGGCCGGTTTCGGCCTGCCCGGTGCGCCGGAATCGGAGACCTCGGGAGGCTTCGGTTTGCCGGGTCAGTCCCACGCGTCGGGGGCCTTCGGGCTGCCCGGTGCCGAGGACGCGGTGGATCAGCGGCAGGCCGATGCCGACACGGCCGGCGCCGATCCCTACCCGACCGCACCGCTGCCCGGGCACGGACTGGGCCTGCCCGGCACCAACGGACTCCATCTGCCCGGGATGAACGGGTTCGGCCCCGGCGGGTTCGGCGGTCTGTCGGATCCGCACGACGGTCTGTCGGATCCGCATCCCGGTGCCTTCGACGGCATCGGTGACGGCGGTAATCCCGGCATCTTCCTCGGCACCGAGATGAAGATCGACGCGCACGTCGGATTCGACGGAATCTGGGTGACGACCGAGACCAAGGTCGATTTCGCCGTCGGCGACGTCGGGCACCAGCTCGACGACTACGGGCAGTGGCTCGGCAGCGGCACCCACCAGATCCCCGCCGGCGCAAGCGCATCGGACGCCTCCGGCTGGGCCGGCCAATTCGGTGGCCCGACCTCGAGCGCCCACGCGTCCGGTAGTGCGGCCGACGGTGTGGCCCCGGGTGCGGCGGTGGCGCCCCCCGGTGCGGCCACGGCCGCGGCGACGCATGCCGGGGCCGCGAACGGTCCTGCGGGCGCGGCGGTGAACGGACCCGGCGCCGCGGTGCCGGGCTCGTCGGCGCTCGCGCCACAATCCGGGCCGATCGCCACCTCGGCCGCCCCCGGCTCGACGCCGTTCGCTACCGCTCAAGCGTCCGCGCCGGTGACGAATGTCGCGGCGCCGCAACCGGTTTCGACCGCACCGGTCGTGGCCGCGCCGGCGCCGGTCGCCCCCGCGCCGGCGCCCGCGCTCGTCCAACCGGTCTCGGCGACGCCACTGCAGACCACGATTCAGCCCGAGGCCGCTACCCACCCGATCGCGAACGTGATCACCACGCATGCGGGACCGTCCCCGCTGACCGCGCCCGCGGTGGCCGTTCCGGCGCTGTTCGACGATCGGCCCCGCCATGCCGGTACGGACACCGGACTGCCGGGCGGTGCCGACGATCCGTCGGAATCGGGCGCCGGGCGGACCACCACCCACGCGCCGACCACCACATCGCACGGCACCACCACGACCCACGACGCCGATGCGACGAAGACGCCGACCGCGCCGAGCACCTCGCACGCGCCGGGGACCACGCCCGGCGGCGAGCACACCACCACCCGTCCGGGTACCTCGACCGATCACGATTCCGTCGACCGGCCCACGCCGACCGTGACGGTGCCTCGCGACACCGATTCC
The DNA here is from genome assembly GCF_001665865.1 of Nocardia sp. 852002-20019_SCH5090214. Taxonomy (NCBI): domain Bacteria; kingdom Bacillati; phylum Actinomycetota; class Actinomycetes; order Mycobacteriales; family Nocardiaceae; genus Nocardia; species Nocardia sp. 852002-20019_SCH5090214. Next base: position 43,086 of record NZ_LZMK01000376.1, read on the forward strand.
GGCCATCCCACCCGCACTCCCGGTACGACGCCGTCGGATACCGACAGCGACTCCGGGCCGTCGACCTCCGCCGGCGCGGACGCGTCGACGCCGGGCCATACCGCGACGCATACACCGGGCACCTCCTCGGGGGCGGACACCTCCGCCACCGGCAACGCCGACGATCCGACCGTGCCGTCACGCGGTTCCCAGGTGCCGACCCACGATCCGGATTCCGTACCGACGCAGCAGGTTCCTACCCAGCAGGTACCGACCCAGCATGCGACGCCGCCGAGCCACGACCAGACCGTCCCGACACACGAACCGACCGTGCCGACCGCGCAGCACACCGCACCCGTGGAGCCGCCGACCGTGATCAAACCGCCGACCACCATCGATCCCGTGCCGAATGCGCACGTTCCGGTGAAACCTGTTGCGGCTGTGAACGATTCGTACGACACCTCGCTGTGGACCGATCCCGGCCACGGCCTGACGAGTGTGTCCGCCGCCGGACTGTCCGGCGGTCTGCACGAAACCACCTTTGCCGAGATGCACCATCCGGTGGACCACCCTGTCGTCGATTTCCACGTGCTTCCGCTGTGACGGCGGTGGAGTCGCCGGGTGCCAAACACCCCGACGAGATGGCCCCGCTGCTCGCGCAGCTCGACGAATTGCTCGACCTGACCCGCGCCGCGGGCCGGGCCGATCTCACCGCACGACTGGGGATGTCGCGGGCTCGGGTGGCCGATCCGCGCGTGCGGCTGGTGGTCGTCGGCGAACCCAAGAACGGGATGAGCACGCTGGTCAACGGTCTGGTCGGCAGCGCGGTGAGCGCGACCGGCAGTCCGGTCAGCGTTCCGGTGATCGCCGAATACGGTCCGGAGGCGACCGCCACGCTGGTGCGCTCGCTGCCCGGCGGTCGCACCGAACGCCAGCCCGTCGACCCGCTGAACCCCGGTCCGGCGCTGAGCGCGGCCGGCGTGATCCGAGCCGAATTCACCGACCCGAGCCCGCTGCTGGCCGAGGGGTTCGTGGTGATGGACGCGCCCGGCGCACCCGCCGACGCGCCGACTACCTGGTCGCTGATCGCCGCCGCCGACGCCGTGCTCTACGTCAGCGACGCGGCCGCGGAATACACCCCCGAGCAGATCGCCCTGCTGCAGCGCATCCGGCAGGTGTGCCCGACGGTCGTCTGTGTGCTGAACAAGATCGATCGCTACAGCCATTGGAGCCGGGTGCAGCAGCGCAATCGCGAGCTGCTCGACGCCGCCGGCCTGGGTTTCGCGGTGGCCCCGATCTCCGCCGATCTGCATCTGCGTGCCGGTGACGATCACCGCCGCGATATCGAATCCGGTGTGCCGCAACTGATCGACCATCTGCGCGGATACGTCCTCGCCCGCGCCGACGCGGTCGCCCGGGAAGCGGCGCTGCGCGACATCCGCACCATCACCGATCATCTGGGGCTGGCCCTGCGCAGTGAGGCCGAAACCCTGCGCGATCCGCAGCGCTACACCGCGATCACCGATCAACTGCGCACCGCGCGCGCCGAGGCCGACGATCTGCGCCACCGCAGCGCCAACTGGCAGGTCACCCTCGCCGACGGCTGTTCGGAACTGATGGCCGATATCGAACACGATCTGCGGCACCGGCTGCGCGTACTGGTCCGCCACGCCGAATCGGAGATCGCCAAGCGCGATCCGGCTCGCAGCTGGGACGAATTCGGCGCCGATCTGGATTCCCGGATCTGCGAGGCGGTCGAGGAGAACTTCGTCGTCGCCCACTATCGGGCGGTGGAACTGGCCGAGCAGGTCACCGCGAAGTTCCCCGCCGACTCGCGCGATGTGCCGCTGCCCGATCTGCGGCTCGAGGATCCGGGCGACGTCCTCGAACCGGTGTCGTCGCTGGAGCCGCTGGATACCGCGAAGGTGGGTTTCACCTCGTCGCTGCTGAACGTGATGCGCGGCTCCTACGGTGGCCTGCTCATGGTCGGGTTGCTCACCAGTTTGCTGAAAATGCCGCTGGTGAACTGGTATTCGGGTGCGGCGGCCGCCCTGCTGGGTATCAACGCCCTGTGGGAGGACCGCAAGCTGCGCCGTGAGCGCCGCCAGTCCGAGGCCAAGGTGGCGGTGGCTCGCCTGATGGACGATGTGATCTTCCAGGTCGGCAAGGAGTCACGGCATCGGCTGCGGGCCATGCAGCGCATGTTGCGCGACCACTTCACCGATCTGGCCGATCAGACGCTGCGATCGGTGGACGAATCGCTGCGCGCGGCCGAGGAGGCGGCGGCGATCAACTCGCCGGAGAGTCGTGAACGGCGTCTCACCGAAATCGAGCGATCGATGGTGCGGTTGCGGGAGATCCGCGAAAACGCCGACGTGCCTTAGCGTTCGTGCTGTGCGCATTCGTGGCGGGTGGTCCGGGGCATACCGGACCACCCGCTGCTTCGTCAGCCCGCGGGATGAGCCGGATGGAATTCACCGGCCCCGGTGGAGTGTTCGGCCCGGATCACATGCATCACCGCGTTGATCAATGCCAGGTGGGTGAACGCCTGCGGGAAGTTACCGAGATGCCGTCCGGTGTAGGGGTCGATCTCCTCGGCGTAGAGCTTGAGCGGGCTGGCGTATCCGAGCAGCCGTTCCAGCAGATGCCGCGCCCGGCGCACCTCGCCGATCTCCACCAGCGCCGATACCAGCCAGAACGAGCAGATGGTGAATGTGCCCTCCGCACCGGACAATCCGTCGTCGGTGGTGTCGGTGCGGTAGCGCAGCACCAGACCGTGCTGGGTCAGATCGGAGGCGATGGCCAGGACCGTGGCGCGCACCCGCGGATCGGTCGGCGGCAGGAAGCGCAGGAGTACGACCAGCAGCAGTGAGGCGTCGAGGCTGTCGCCACCGTAGGTCTGGGTGAAGACGCCCTTGTCGTTCACCCCGTGGGCGAGTACATCGGCGCGGATCTCTTCGGCCAGCGCGGCCCACTTCTCGGCGTAGTCGGTCTCGCCGTGCAATTCGGCGAGTTTCGCGCCGCGGTCCAGCGCGACCCAGCACATCACCTTGGACGAAGTGAAATGCTGCGGTTCGCCGCGCACCTCCCAGATGCCGCGGTCGGGTTTGCGCCAGTTCTCGATCGCCGCCTCGACCTGCCGCTTCAACATCGGCCACAACGTTTCCGGGACTTGCTGGCGTGATTTCACGTGCAGATAAACCGAATCCAGAATGGTGCCCCAGATGTCGTGCTGCTGTTGCTGGAACGCGCCGTTGCCGATGCGGACCGGCTTGGCGCCGTCGTAACCGTGCAGGTGCGGGATCTCGGACTCGTCCAGATCACGTTCCCCGCCGATGCCGTACATCACCTGAAGCGGTTGCGCCTCACCGTCTTTCGCGGTCGCGACATCGTGCAGGAAGGCGAAGAAGTCGTCGGCCTCCCGGTTGAGGCCCAGCGTGTAGAGGCCCCACAGGGCGAAGGTGGAGTCGCGCACCCAGCTGTAGCGGTAGTCCCAGTTGCGTTCGCCGCCCGGCGTTTCCGGCAGCGAGGTGGTGGCTGCCGCCATCAGGGCGCCGGTCGGGGAGTAGATCAGACCCTTGAGCGTGAGCGCGCTGCGCTGCAGATAGCCGCGCCACGGATGATCCGGGAACTTGCCCAGAGTGATCCACTGCCGCCAGCATTCGGTGGTCTGCCACATCTTCTGCGCCGCTTCGGCGAAGGTGCGCGGGGCCGGCAGCGGCGACCAGGACAGGGCCACGAACAATTCGTCGCCCTCGCGCATGCGGGTGCGGGCACGGGCCTCGCGCCCCTCCAGCCCCAGCCGCATATCCGTGGTGAGAACCAGTTCGCCGCAGGGCAATTCGTCGTGGGCGCAGGTCGCGGTGGCGGTGGCGCGTTCGTAGACCTCGCCGGTGTATTCCCAATTCACGGGCGCCCGGTGATAGTCGAAGGCCGGTTCGCAGCTCATCTCCAGTTCGACCACGCCGCTGACGCATTTCACCGTGCGCAGCAGGATGTGCTCGGCGTCCCAGTCCTCCGGGGTGCGGCGGTAGGTCCGGCTGCGCCGGTCGGTGTTGTGCCAGGGGCCCAGGACCAGCGCATCGCGGACGATGATCCAGCCGGTGTCGGTCTGCCAGGTCGTCTCCACGATCATGCCCCCGGGCAGATAGCGCCGCGCCGCGGGCACGTTCACGCCGTAGGGGCCGAGCCGGAAGTGGCCGGCGCTGCGGTCCAGCATGGCGCCGAACACACTGGGTGAATCCGGCCGCGGCAGGCACATCCACTCGACCGCACCGTTGCGCGCGATGAGGCAGCAGGTCTCGCAATCGGAGAGGAAGGCGTAGTCGTCGATCGGCGGATACGACGACTTGTGCACGACGCCCGCCGAAATGGGCAGGTAGTTCGCCGAGATCTCGGCGTCGGAGACATCGGCCAGGGCATCGCGCGGCGGCGACATGTCGTCGAGCGTCTCGATGAGGGGTTGTTCGGTGATCGGTTCGTCGTAGGACGCCATACAGCCATCATGGTGGATTCCGGTCCCGTTCGCCGGGACTGTCGGCACCTCGCGACAGCCGGTCGGCATGCCCTGCGGCCGGCGCACCCGTGACCTACTAGGCTGGTGGTTGTGCATCATGTCGCGGGCTGGTGGGACGGCTTCGAGTTGTGGGTGGCCGGATTACCGTTCATCCCGCAGTTCGTCGTGGTTCTGGTCGGGGCGGTGCCGGTCAGTTTCCTGATCGCCTACCTGCTCGATCGTGGATTGCGGATCGTGCTGCGGCTGCTCGGCCGCGACCGCTCGGCCGTCGCCGAGACCGACATCGTCGCCGGCGACGCGGCCGCCGAGATCGCGCCCGATGCGGCGACCATCGCACCGCCCGAACCGGCGCTGGCCGGCGCCTCGATGCATGTTCCGGGTCCGATGCCGAAGGAAGCGATCTGATGCCACGCTCACGGGTCCAGTTGGCGCTGATCGCACTGCTCGTGCTGATCGTCGTCGCCTGGTTGCTGACGCGATAATCCCCCGCTGTCGGAGGTTGCAGGTACTGTGCAGCCCATGCCAACCGATGAGGAATTCGTCGACCTCGAGCAGCTTCTGGAGATCGAGGACGGCCCCCGACTGATCGCGACCCACTACACCACCGCCGACGAGGCGATCGAGATGGTGCGCGCCGCGCAAATGCTCGGCCTGGGCGTGCGGCTGCAGAACCGGCTGCGCGCCGACGAGCCCGACGAGGACGGTGAGGACACCGCCGTCGAGGAGTGGGTGCTCGACCTCTACGAAAGCCCGCCCGAGTCCGCCGACGAGGAGTAGACCGGCCACCGATCGGCTGGTGCCGGAACGCACGCACCGGGGTCCGGGCGACTGTGGTCTTCACCACGGTTCGCCCGGGCCCCGGTGGTCGTTGCGGTGTCGGCGCGGTGGCGGTCGGGAATCCGAAATATGAATACTTCCCGCCGGTCATGGGCGGTTTTCTCGAATATCGGGATCTTCGGCGGATTCCGCTTCGACCGATTCGCGCGGTTCTGGGTGCTCTGTTAGAGTCTGCCCGTGTCATCGAGCGTTGTTCCGCAGGTCCGCCATGAGTTGGCGTTGATCGCGGTCGGCTGTCTCGTCGTCGCGGACATTCACTGTCGTCGATAGCTGATCGGACACGCTGCGCCCTTTCCACGGGACCGGCGCACATCTTTCCGCAGCGTCTCCGCCTCTCGCGGCTCAGCCGCACGCGCCTGTCTCCGGTATTCACCGGGCAGATCTACCGCTCAATCACAGTTACTTCCGACCCGGCAGCAGTGTGCGCCGGGGGCGGGCGGCAGGAAAGGTCAGTTCCATGTCTCGCAGATCGTCCAGCAGATCCTGGTTCTCGGTGCGCCGAGGACGCATCGCCGTCGCGCTCACCGCGCTGGCGGCCGTGGGACTGACCGCCGCCTGCAGTGGTGGCTCGAGCGACACCGTCGGCGGCGACGCCCACAGTGGTGGCGGGCAGTTGACGCTGTTCGCCTACTCGGTCGCCAAGCCGGGCTACGACAAGGTGATCGGCGAATTCAACAAGACCGAGGCCGGCAAGGGCGCGCAGATCCAGCAGTCCTACGGCGCCTCCGGCGACCAGTCCCGCAAGGTCAAGGACGGAGCCCAGGCCGACGTCGTCAGCTTCTCGGTCGAACCCGACATCACCCGGCTGGTGGATGCCGGGCTGGTCGACTCGACCTGGAATGCCGACGCCGACAAGGGGGTGCCGTTCGGTTCGGTCGTCGTGATCGCCGTCCGCAAGGGCAACCCGAAGGGCATCCACGACTGGAACGATCTGCTGAAGCCCGGCGTCGAGGTGGTGACGCCGAATCCGTTCAGCTCCGGCTCGGCCAAGTGGAACCTGCTGGCGCCCTACGCCGCGGAGAGCGACGGCGGCAAGAATCCGCAGGCGGGCCTGGACTACCTGGGCAAGCTGATCTCCAAGGAGCACATCAAGGTGCAGCCGAAGTCGGGCCGGGAGGCGACCGAGACCTTCCTGCAGGGCACCGGGGATGTACTGCTCAGCTACGAGAACGAGGCGATCTTCTCCGAACGCAGCGGGGATCCGATCGAGCACGTCATCCCGCCGACCACCTTCAAGATCGAGAACCCGGTGGCGGTGACGAAGAACGCCAAGAATCCCACCACCGCTGTGGCGTTCAAGGACTTCCTGTACTCGCAGGCCGGCCAGAAGGCATGGGCGGAGGCCGGTTTCCGTCCGGTCGATCCGCAGGTCGCCGCGCAGTACACCAAGGATTTCCCGGCGCCGCAGAAGCTGTGGACGATCGCCGATCTGGGTGGGTGGAAGCAGGTCGACAAGGATCTGTTCACCCCCGACACCGGCAGCGTCGCGGTGCTCTACGACAAAGCCACCAAGTAAGCCGGTGGCTCGGAGCGCACGGAATACTGGGCAACTGTGACTGACACCCGTACGAAGGCCGACACCGGCGGGAGTACCGACGCCGGGACCACCACCGGTCCCGGCGTCGTCCGGCAGCGGTCCGCCGGACCGGCCTGGCGGTCGCGCCTCACCGGATCGGCCGGCTCGCTCGGTCTGGCGATCACGGTGCTGTGGCTGAGCATCATCGTCTTGCTGCCGCTGGCCGCATTGACGGTCCATTCCTTCGACGACGGGTGGTCCGGCTTCTGGGATGCGGTCACCGCGCCCGCGGCACTGGACGCGTTGCGGGTGACGGTTCTCGTATCGGTGGTCGTCGCCGTGATCAACGTCGTCATGGGCACCGTGGTGGCGTGGGTGCTGGTGCGCGACGATTTCCCGGGCAAGAGCTTCGTCAACGCCCTGATCGATCTGCCGTTCGCGCTTCCGACGATCGTGGCGAGCATCGTGCTGCTGTCGCTGTACGGGCCGCAGAGCCCGGTCGGTATCCACCTCAACGCCACCCAGCCGGGACTCGTGGTGGCGCTGGCATTCGTGACGCTGCCGTTCGTCGTGCGCTCGGTGCAGCCGGTGCTGATCGAAGCGGATAAAGAGGTCGAGCAGGCCGCGGCCTCACTGGGCGCGAACAATCTGACCATCTTCCGGCGCGTGGTGCTGCCGTCGCTCGCGCCGGCCATCATCTCCGGCGGTGGCCTCGCCTTCGCGCGCGCCATCGGCGAATACGGGTCGGTGGTCCTGATCGGCGGCAACATTCCGCGCCGCACTCAGGTCGCGTCGCAGTACATCCAGCAGCAGATCGAGGTGGACCGTCCGGTGAACGCGGCGGCGGTGTCGGTGGCGCTGCTGGCGATTTCCTTCGCCACCCTGCTGATCCTGCGCATCTTCTCCGAACGCACCGCCCGCAAGGAACAGGCGAGCCGATGAAACTGTCCGCCCCGTCCCGGATTTCGCTGCGCGTGATCGCGCTCGCGTATCTGATCGTGTTGCTGGTGGCCCCGCTGGTGATCATTCTCTGGCGCAGCTTCGAGCACGGGATCGGCGCGTTCCTCGATTCCATCACCACACCCGCCGCCATCTCGGCGTTCAATCTGTCGCTGTTGATCGTCGTGATCGTGGTGCCGCTCAATGTGGTCTTCGGAGTCATCACCGCCATCGCCTTGGTGCGCGGAAACTTCCGGGGGCGCACCCTGATTCAGGGTGTGGTGGACCTGCCGTTCGCGGTGTCGCCGGTGGTGGTCGGCGTATCGCTGATCATGCTGTGGGGTGTCGGGGGCTGGTTCGGCGGCCTCGACAGCTTCGGCTTCCGGGTGATCTTCGGCCTGCCGGGCATGGTGATCGCCACGCTCTTCGTCACGCTGCCCTTCGTGGTCAGCGAGGTCGTCCCGGTCCTGCACGAGATCGGCGACGATCAGGAGCAGGCCGCGGCGACCCTGGGCGCCAGCCGGTGGCAGACCTTCTGGCGTATCACCCTGCCGGCCATCCGATGGGGCCTGACCTACGGCATCGTGCTCACCGTCGCCCGCGCCCTCGGCGAATTCGGCGCCGTGATCATGGTGTCGTCCGGACTGCCCGGCATTTCTCAGACCCTGACGCTGCTGGTGCACGGTCGTTATATCAACGACCACAACACCTTCGGCGCCTACTGCGCGGCGACCCTGCTCATGGCCATGGCGCTCGTCACCCTCGTCCTGATGACCCTTCTCGAACGCAAGCGGGGCACTGCCAAATGATTACCGTCACCGACGCGAACAAGCGTTATGGTTCGTTCGCCGCCCTCGACAACGTCAGCCTGGACATCCCCTCCGGTGAGCTGACCGCGCTGCTGGGGCCCTCCGGTTCCGGGAAATCGACGCTGCTGCGTTCGATCGCCGGCTTGGAATCCTTGGATTCGGGCATCGTGACCATCGCCGACCGCGACGTCACCCGGGTCTCGCCGCAGAAGCGCGATATCGGCTTCGTCTTCCAGCACTACGCGGCGTTCAAACATATGACCGTGCGCGACAACGTGGCGTTCGGGCTGAAGATCCGCAAACGGCCGAAGAACGAAATCCGCAAGCGCGTCGACGAACTGCTCGGCATCGTGGGCCTGGACGGTTTCCAGCATCGTTACCCGGCGCAACTGTCGGGTGGGCAGCGGCAGCGCATGGCGCTGGCCCGGGCGCTGGCCGTCGACCCGCAGGTGCTGTTGCTCGACGAGCCCTTCGGCGCCCTCGACGCCAAGGTGCGTCACGACCTGCGCACGTGGTTGCGTCGCCTGCACGAGGAAGTGCACGTGACCACCGTGCTGGTCACCCACGATCAGGAGGAGGCGCTCGACGTCGCCGACCGGATCGCGGTGATGAATGCCGGTCGCATCGAACAGGTCGGAACGCCCGAAGACGTATACGACCGTCCCGCCAACGAATTCGTCATGTCCTTCCTCGGTGCGGTGGCCAAGTTGAACGGACATCTGGTGCGCCCGCACGACATTCGCATCGGCCGCGATCCCGGTATGGCCCTGGCCGAACACGAGGGCACCGCGGAGTCGGCGGGGGTCACCCGCGCGACCGTCGAGCGCGTCGTCCGACTGGGTTTCGAGGTTCGCCTCGAATTGCGCAATGCGGCCACCGGTGACCTGTTCACCGCGCAGGTCACTCGCGGTGACGCGGAGGCTTTGCGGTTGGCGGAGGGTGAGACCGTCTTCGCCCGCGCCACCCGCATCCCGGAACTGCCGGCGGCCTGATCTTCCCTGCCGGCAGGCTGATCTTCCCTGCCGGCGGAGCCGGGCGCTCGTGCGGCGTTGGGGGAGTGGGTGTTCGCCGGATGCGCCACCGTTGCCGGATCGCCGGTATACGGTGTCCGAGGATATTCGGACGATTGCCGGCAAATCCGTACCGGTCGGTCGGTGTCGCGAAATGTCCACTGCGCGTATGAATTGCCTGATTTGTTACCGCAGGTGAAGGGGTATATCTGCGGTATCGGCGGCGTCGTCGCGGAGTGCGGCGGTTGAGCGGACAACCGATTGTCCGGTGCTTGGCAAGTTCTCAGCACAGTGGTTGCCTGATGCCGGATCGAGACATGTCAGCGAACGTACGCTCGTCGATCGAGGGGAATTGTGATGACGGTTGGGCTCGGAGTGAGTATCGGCACAGTCAACACGGTGTGCGCCATCGATACTGCTGAGAGCGGGAAGAACGCGCGTGGCCGCGGGCGCAGCGCGGCCGGCGAATCCGGTGGGCGTGCGGCGACCGGCCGGCGCAAGCGGGCCTCGGGCCCGAAATCCGCGCTGTCGCAGCAGCGCACCGCGCCGGGAACCTGGCGCACGACACTCACTTTCGACAGCAGCGGCACCGCGCGGGTCGGCCGGATTCCGCGCCACGGCCGCGCCGTGACCGACTTCGCCGATCTGACCGAGCCTGGCCGGACCGCGCGCGTACGTCATCGGTCGCTGTCCGCGGCCGATCTGGTGGCGACCGTCGCGCGCACCGTGGTCGCGGACGTGTCCGCCCACGTGGTGGCCACCGCCGAGGGCCGCAATCCGGAAACCGCTGTCGCGGTGACACATCCGGTGAGTTACGGCGAGGACCGGGTGCTCGAACTGCGCGAGGCCCTCGATTCGATCGGACTGTCCCATGCCGCCCTGGTGGCCGAACCGGTGGCGGCCGCGGCGTGGCTGTCGGTGGCGCACGGTCCGCTGCTGCCGGGCCTGGCGCTGGTCTACGACCTCGGCGGATCGGGGCTGACCGTCACCCTGGTGCGCATCGGCCCCGGTACTCCGGACCTGCCGGTGTTCGGGGAACCGTTGCGCTCCACCGCCTTCGGTGGCCGCGCCTTCGGTGCGAAGATGGCCGCGCAGGACAACTGGCGCGCCGGTGCTTCCTCGGCCGCCGACTCCGACGCCGCGATCACGGCTTTGCGCACCGCGCACATCCGCGAGTCGCTCGATGTGGTGTACGAATGCCTCGGCCGAGCCCGCGTCACGATGGCCGATGTCGACTGTGTGCTCGTCGTCGGCGGCGCCGCCCGTCCGCCCGAAGTCGCCGCGGTCCTGGCCGCGGCGCTGGCGCGGCCGGTGATCGTCGCCCCGGATCCGGAGCGCACGATCGCCGAGGGTGCGGCCGTGTTCGCGCGTCGCGCCGCCGAATCGATCCGGGAGAGCGAGGTCGCCGAGGCGCCCGAGCCACCCGAGCCGCCGCGCGTGCTGCGCCGCCGGCTGACGCGGGTCGCGGTCACCGTCGCGGTCGCGGCCGGTGGCGCGCTGTTCGCGGCGACTGCCGTGGTGGGGGACGAAGCGGGAGCGCAATCCATGGGCGCGGGACTCGTGCACGTTCAGCACTGACGGCGTGCCGCCACAGGTGGCGCGGGGCAGACAACGCCCTTCCGACTCGGCTTATCGGCTGATTCGTCGCTCGACGGCGCTCGGGCTCTCCGGATCGCGATAGTTGCTGAGTACCACCGCGAGACATCCGAGGGCGATGACCGCGCCGGCCGCGAACATCACCGGATAGCCGATGCGCAAGGCGTTGTGCAGCAGCGACAGCAGCGCCGGTGAACCGAATCCGAGGTAGCTCACCGAATAGAACACCGCGGTCAGCCCGGCCAGATCGTCCGGCCGGGCGATCCGCTCGATCTCCTGCAGTCCCGCGACCATCCCGATGCCGAATCCGAAGCCGAGCACGGCAGCGGTCGCGACGACGGCCCACAGCTGTAGCGATGCCGCCGCGTAGACGGATGCGGCCATGCCGGCCGTGGTGAGCATCAGCGACAGCGCCGCGATCCGCGCGGTACCCGGCAGGTCGATCCGCCGCGCCACCGATTGGATGGCGAAACCGCATCCGAGCGTGATCACCGTGATCAGCGCGGAGAAGGCGATCGGGGTTCCGGCGATGCGGTCGGCGGCCAGCGTCGGCAGGATCGCGTAGGCGGTCGCGGCGGAGGTGAACAGCCACAGCGCCAGAGGCAGTGCGATGCGGCGGAAACGCCGGTGGCCGGCCGCCGGAATCCGCAGATCCTCACGCAGTGGCTTGCGAATCGGTTGCGGTGCCACTGTTTCCGGTGCGCGCTGCACCCAGACGGCCGCGATCACGCACAGTGCCACATTGATGAGATAGGCCAGGGTCGCGGGCCACGGCCCCCACTGCGCCAGCACCCCGGCCACGCCGGCTCCGATGGCGAAACCGCCGGTGAGGCTCATCGCCGAGCGGCGAGCGCCGGTGCCGGGAGCCGACACGGGCGCGAACGGCAGCTGCGACAGCTCCTTCAACCAACTGCTGCCCACGGCCATCGCCAGCCCGAGACCGACTCCGCACAGCACGCGCCCGATCGACAACATCGGCACCACGCCGGAACCGAAGGCCAGCAGCGTCGATCCGACCGCGGTGATCAGCGGTGCGGGCCGCATCAGCCGCTGCCTGCCGTAGCGGTCCGACAGCGGCCCGCCGATCAGCAGCGCCGGCACGATGCCCAGGACGTATTCGAACAGCAACAGATCGACCGTGGTGACCGGCAGGCCGTCGTTCTTGTACATCACCAGCAGCGGGGTGAATTCGTTTCCGCCCCAGCCGATCGCGAAGACCGCCGCGGCCACGCCCCACCACGCGCGCGGGGTGGTGGCGACCCGTGCCGGGCGGATGTCGACGGCGGTCGGCGCGGTCATCACAGTCCTCTCAGTTCGAGCTGGTGCACACCCGAAAGGTGTTCGGCCAGTGCGGTATCGAAGCCCGCGGTATCGCCGGCGGCGATCAGATCGGTCAGCTGCGCATGCTGTTCCACGATGCGGGCGGTATTCATCGGCGCGCGGTGCAGGGCGACGCTGTTCATCCGCCGCTGGCGTTCGCGCAGCGAGTCGTAGAACCCGGTGAGCAGCGGGTTGCCCGCGGCGACCACATAGCCGCGATGGAAGTCGGTGTCCTCGGTGGCGAAGTGCAACAGCGCCCGGCCGTCGGACGCGGCGAGGCTCGCGACGAGTTCGCGCTGGCGGGTCAGTGATTCGCGCAGGGCGTCGATCAGCGCCGGCCGCTCGTCGGCGGTGAGGGCGCGCACCGCCGCGGTCTCCACGACATAGCGGGCATGTGCGACGTGTTCGGCCTCGTGTGCGGGAATGGGTACCACCAGCGCGCCGCGTTTGGGATACAGCCGCATCCAGCCCTCGGTCTCCAACCGCAGGAACGCCTCCCGGACCGGAGTGCGCGAGGTGCCCAGATCGGTCGCGATCTCACCCTCGCTGATCAGCTCTCCGCCGGGCAGTGCCCCGGTCAGGATGCGCTCCTTGATCTCCCGATAGGCGCGCTCCGCGGCTGAATACGTCTTAGACACAAGTTGTAGCTTAGCGGGGACATGGGATGAATTGCCATGTGGGTGCCGACACGTCCGACCCGCCTCGAGCGTGGGTGGTGACGGCCTTCCCTTCGATGTGACGCCCCGCACAGTACTTCCCGGTAATGCTGTTTCGGTTGCCACTGAGCTGGGAATTCGGCGGACTATCGGCGAGGTTGCGCGATGGTGCCCGGCACGGCCGGTCGCCGGTGTTGACCTCCGCCGCTATAGGTGTAACTATGGGAAACAGTTACCCATGCGAGATGGAGAGGCTGTGACGACGATGTCCGTTGCCGCGACGCCGGAAGTAGACCCTGTGGTCGCCGAGGCCATGGAATACGCCCAGAAGCTGCTCCTGCTGTCCGAGGGTTCGGTCAACAAGCACTTCGATCCGTTCACCGACATCGATTGGGACAACCCCGACTTCGCCGCGACCGCCGGCGAGAAGCGGTGGATCCTTCCGGAATCCGCCGACCCGCTGGGACGTCACCCCTGGTACCAGGCGCTGTCGGACGAGCAGAAGATCGCCATCGGCAAGTACCGCCAGGCCAATGTCGCCAAGGTCGGCTTGCAGTTCGAGTCGATCCTGATCAGCGGCATGGTCACGCACAACTTCAGCCTGCCCAACGGCTCGCCCGAATTCCGGTACTGCTCCCACGAGATGATCGAGGAGCACAACCACACCCTGATGTTCCAGGAGATGGTCAACCGGATCGGCATCGATGTGCCGGGGATGGGCCCGCTGGTCCGTAAGCTTCGCTACATCGCCGCGCCGGTCGCCGCCCGGTTCCCGAATCTGTTCTTCATGGCGGTGCTCGCCGGTGAGGAGCCGATCGACCACATCCAGAAGCAGATCCTGCGCTCCGGCGAGGAAGTGCATCCGATCATGCGCGGCGTCATGGCGATTCACGTCGCCGAGGAGGCGCGCCACATCTCCTTCGCGCACGAATTCCTGAAGAAGCATGTGCCGGAGTCGAATCCGGCCGCGAAGTTCGTGCTGTCGCTGGCCATGCCGATCGTGATGTGGATCCTCGGCCGGTCCATCGCGACCCCGCCGAAGTCCTTCTTCAAGGAATTCGACATCCCGGAGGAGGTGCGCAAGGAACTGTTCTACGGCTCCGCCGAGGCGCAGCAGACCTTCGCCGACTACTTCATCGACGTGCGGGCCCTGGCCAAGGAGCTGGGCCTGATGAACCCGATCTCGAAGAACGTCTGGAAGCTGCTGAAGATCGACGGCCCGGCCAGCCGGTACCGCTCCGAGCCGCAGCGCGCCAAGACCAAAGCCGCCTGAAGGGTAGCCATACAGTGCCGTATGTAGTCACCCAGTCGTGCTGCAGCGACGCCTCCTGCGTCTACGCATGCCCGGTCAACTGCATCCATCCCACGCCCGACGAACCGGATTTTCTGACGGCGGAGATGCTGTACGTCGACCCCGCGGCATGCGTGGACTGCGGCGCCTGTGCCACGGCCTGTCCGGTGGACGCCATCACCTCCTCGAAGAAGCTCACCGCGGAGCAGAAGCCGTTCATCGAGATCAACGCCGATTTCTATCGCCAGGCGCGGCCGCGTCCACTGCTGGCCAAGCCGGTGCCGGCCGCCGAGGTGGACACCGATCGCGGCCCGATGCGCGTCGCGATCGTGGGTTCGGGTCCCTCGGCGATGTACGCCGCCGACGAGCTGCTCACCCAGCCCGAGGTGACGGTGACGGTCTTCGACCGGTTGCCGGTGCCCTACGGCCTGGCACGCCACGGCGTCGCGCCCGACCACACCCGGACCCGGCAGGTGAGCCGGTTGTTCGATGTGATCTCCGCGCAGCCCGGATTCGGGTCGTACCTGAATGTGGCGGTGGGCGCGGACATCTCGCACGCCGAACTGCTGGACCATTTCGATGCGGTGATCTACGCCGTGGGCGCCTCCTCCGACCGCAAGCTCGGTATCCCCGGCGAGGGTCTGCCCGGCAGCCTGTCCGCGACCGAGTTCGTGGCGTGGTACAACGGTCATCCCGACTTCGCGCAGCGCAGTTTCGATCTGTCGCAGCGGCGCGCGGTGATCGTCGGCAACGGTAATGTCGCGCTCGACGTGGCCCGGATTCTCACCATGGATCCCGAACTGCTCGATGCCACCGAGGTGTCGCCGGCGGCGCTGGCGGCACTGCGGCACAGCAAGATCGAGGAAGTGGTGATCGTGGGCCGCCGCGGTCCCGCCGAATCCGCCTTCACCGTTCCCGAATTCGTGGGCCTGCTCGGATCCGATCTCGACATCGTCGTGGAAGGTGATGTGCCGGAACCGACTCCGGATATGCCGCAGAAGGTCGAGCAGAAACTGAAGCTGCTGCGCAGCGTGGCCGACCGTCCGGTGGGCGCGCGCAAGCGCATCGTCTTCCGCTATCTCTCCTCGCCGGTGGCGTTGGTCGGCACCGACCGCGTGACCGGAATCGAGCTGGTGCGCAACGAACTCGTGACCGACGAGGCCGGTATCACCCGCGCTGTCGCGACGGACGACACCGAAACCCTGGATACCGCACTGGTTCTGGCTTCGGTGGGTTACCGCGGCGTGGCCGTGCCGGGGGTGCCGTTCGACGAGCGCGCCGGTGTCATCCCGAACGCCGACGGCCGGGTGCTCGAATCCGCCGGCGGCGCGGTGGTTCCGGGAACCTATGTGACCGGCTGGATCAAGCGCGGTCCGACGGGCTTCATCGGCACCAACAAGTCCTGCGCGCAGCAGACGGTGCGACAGTTGGTCGACGACTTCAACGCCGGGCGTCTGCGCCGGCCCACCGCCGACGCCACCGATTTCGATCGGCTGGTCCAGCGCCGCCGCCCCGATGCGGTGCGCGGCGGCGCCACGGCCCAGCCGTGGTGGAAGCGAAAGCTGCTCGCTCGCGCCTGAACCGATCTTTCGACCGAATGCCCCGATCCGGGCGGATCGGGGCATTCGTCGTTTCGGCAACCATCCAGTCATTCGGAACGGCCGCACGGATTTCGGTCTCGTGAATGTCATTGCCGCAATTCCACAGAAAACCGGTCGGTATTCTGCGCGATCAACTGTGAAATGGCCAGTTTTGCCAGCTATTCTCGTGCGGTAGCCGAATTCGAACTTCCGATTTTGCCGAAGATCACGCCCTAACAGGTGTTTTGCTCGATCGAGCGGTGGGTGTGAAAGCTTTTCCGCCCATTCGGTTTCCGTGATCGAGACCGACCAGCTAACCTGTGTTCGCTATTTGGTAAACGACCGCGACCACATGGTTGAATCACCTGGGGCCGTGGTCTCGGTGCGTTGACGGGATGGCAATGACGGTTGGCTTCGGCATGAGCATCGGCACAGTGAATTCCGTGTGGGCGGCAACTGCCGGTGATCGCGGCCGGCCGGCGGTCCGCGTGCGTCGCACCGCGGTCACCTTCGACCGCTCCGGCGATGTCCGAGTCGGCGGAGTGCCTCGATTCGCGCCGGTGGTCACGGATTTCGCCGACCTCACCCGCGTGCGCGGGCCGGTATCGCTGGGCGGCCGGATCCGGTCCTCGGCCGACCTGGTCGCCTCGGTCGCCACCTGCCTGATCGAGGGCAGCGATCCCGAAGCCGGGCCGGTCCTCACCTATCCCGCCTGTTACACCGACCGGCAGATCGCCTCGCTGCAGTACGCGCTGCACCGCTGCGGCGCCTTCGACGTGATTCTGATGCCCGAACCCGTGGCCGCGGTGGAATGGCTGGACGGCGAATACGGTGTTTCCGCAAGCTGTTCCACGCTCGTCTACGACCTGGGCGCCAACAACCTGGACGTCGCGGTGGTCCGGACCGAGGCCGAATGGAATCAGCGCGGAGTGCTCGGCTCGGCCCTGCGATCCGATGCCTTCGGCGGCCGGCCGCTGGGCGCCGTCCTGGCGCGCTACGCACGGACGCTGGCTCCGGACGTGCCGGCACCGGTGTCGACGGTGGTGCCGGCCGAGGACACCCGCCGCCTGCGCGCCTGGCATGTCCGCAATTCGCTTCGGGTGGTGCGCGATTGCCTGCAACGTGCGCGGGTGACCATCGACGACGTCGATCGCGTGCTACTGATCGGTGGCGCCGCGCGACCGGTCGAGGTGGCGGAGGTGCTGGCCGAGTTGGGTCCTCCGGTGATTGTCCCGCCGGATCCGGCGCATACGGTCGCGACCGGAGCCGCCATCGCCTCGGCTCGATTTGCCACGAGCAACAGCAACGCCGGGCGATACGCCCGGGGCGCCGCGGTCGTATCCTCCGCCGCGGTCGTGTCCGCTCTCGCCATGTCGGCGGCGACCATGATCGGCGGTGGCCCGCTCGGTACCGACGGCCCGATCATGGAATTCGCCCCCGCGCTGGCCGGCCCGGCGGATGCGTTGCGCGAACAGGTCGGCGACCTGCCGCAGACACCCGGCTTCGGTGTCGGATTCACTGCGCTGGCGGCCCGCACCGACACTTTGATGGGCACCTCGCTGTCCGGAATGCGCGGCTACGCCGGTGCGGCGCACGACTTTTCGCATGCCATGACCGATCGGGTCGAAAACGCGCTGCGCGACTACGGCGCCGTCACGCCCTGCGTGCCGCCTCGCGCCCGGACCTACTCCGATCCGGCGCGTTTCACCAACCCCATGCCGTTCGTGAACTCGGGCGCGGCGGCGCTCCTGGCCGCCGGCGCCGCGGCCGGCAACCTGCCCGGCACGGGACATCCGGGTCAGCCGGGATCCGGTGATCAGGGCACCCCACCCGGCGGGGGCTCCACACCCGGGGACTCGTCGAAGCCCGGAAATCCGGCGCCGAAACCGGACGGTTCGAGTACACCCGCATCCGGCACGAACCCCGTCCCCGTCGACAAGACGACCGCGACTCCCGGTGCGTCGTCCGGGAATTCGCATACCGGCGATGCCGCGTCCACTCCGCGGCCCGGGCACTCGAGCGGCACCGCGGACAGCGGTGACGGCTCGGATACCACGTCCGCCGAGTCGAATTCGGCCGGTGCGACCGGCGGGTCGAGTGCATCCTCCCAGGGCTCGGACTCCGACAGCGCCGATACGCACGGCTCGCACGCCGACGACTCCGCGAGCTCCAGTGGTACGAAATCCGATCCGGCGAAACCGGGGACGGCGAACTCTGGCCCGGCGCACTCCGGCGACGCCACGAACTCCGACACCGGACCCGATGCCGGTGGTACGACGAATTCGGGCGACGGTTCCCACTCGAGCGACTCCGCGAATTCGAGCGACTCCGCGAATTCGAACGGCACTGCCAATTCGAACGGCACTGCGAACGCCGGGGACAACGCGAAGCCCGGCACCTCCGCCCCCGCCGGTGGCGGCACCGATTCCGCACCGACCGGTGGTGCCCAGTCTGCCCCGGGCACAACGTCTTCCGATACCGCTCCGGGTGCCGGAACCGCCCGTACTCCCGGCCTCGGGGGCAGCACGGCCACACCTCCCGGCGGCGCACTGCTGTACTGGCACGTCGACGATCTCGACGCCGCACTGCAGCGGCTCCGCGAACTCGGCGCGGCCGAACACCAACCCGTCACCGAACGCGGTCCGGGCTTCGTCACCGCCTCGGTGGTCGACCCCTTCGGCAATCTGCTCGGCATCATGTCCAACCAGCACTACCTCGACGTCCTGGACAGCCGTCGGGACTCGTCATCGCCGGATCAGCGCGATATCGGGGCCGAACCCTGTCGGTGAACCCGGTCAGTGCCCGAAACCGCCGAAACCACCGCTGTGGAAGCCGCCGCCCAGGCCACCCCCATGGAAGCCGCCACCGGGGGTGGCGCCGAGGCCGGGGTGGCTCGGCGCGACGGCTCCGGGG
>NZ_LZMK01000377.1:0-2175 GCF_001665865.1 Nocardia sp. 852002-20019_SCH5090214
TGTATAAGAGACAGCCCCATATCCCCTCACCCCCCACACACTCACTCACCCATAGCAGACCTCATGCATCGAGGAATCTGAGAATTTCCTTACATCGTGGGGAAATGACGCGATTTGATACAAACTACCTCCCTTCCAAACCTGGAAACACTGGGCGCCATGGGCATGTGATGAATAGATGACCGCGACGCTCCATAAAATTCTCGCGGGCGATAGCTACCGGTATTACCTTCGTCAGGTCGCTGCGGCCGATGCCACCGACCGCGGCCCCGGAACCCTATCCGACTATTACTCCGTCCACGGTGAGCAACCCGGCCTATGGTGGGGCAACGGGCTTGCCACCCTGGGGCTCTCGCCCGGTGAGGAGGTGACCGAAGCGCAGATGCGGGCGTTGTTCGGCCACGGCCGCCATCCCGACACCGACGCGATCACCGCACGCGTCATCGCTTCCGAGACTGCGAAAGGAACCAGCCTCAAAGCCGCGACCGAAATCGCGGAGCGCGCGACACGGTTGGGTAATCCGTATCGCACCTATTCCGGTGACAACGAGTTCCGCAAACGCTGCGGCAAGGCGTTCGCTGAACACAATATCGCTGCCGGAGTCGACGCCCGCGCGGCGATTCCCGACGAGGTTCGCGCACGGATACGTACCGACGTCGCCGCAGAAATGTTCACCGAACAGTACGAGCGACCGCCATTGGATGATCGCGAGTTGTCCGGGTTCGTCGCCAAGATGTCGCGCCCGAAATCAGCGGCGGTCGCCGGGTTCGACCTCACTTTCTCTCCGGTCAAAAGCGTCTCCGCGCTGTGGGCCATCGCACCCCTCGAGGTCTCCGGGCGCATCGCCGCAGCGCACGACGCCGCCGTGGACGACGCCCTGCGTTGGCTGCAACAGCATGGGATCTTCACCCGGGCAGGCCGCAACGGGGTACGTCAACTCGATGTCGACGGCATCATCGCCGCCCGGTTCGTTCACCGCGAATCCCGATGCGGGGACCCGGATTTGCACACCCATGTCGTCATCGCCAACCGCGTCCGCGGTGCCGACGGGCGCTGGCGGACCCTGGACGCGGCGCGAATCTACCGGCTGAACGTGACGATCAGCGAGATCTACAACACCCGCCTCGAACACCACCTACGCGCCGACCTCCGCGTCGAGTTCGCCGAACGCGCCGGCACCAACCCGAACAAACGCCCCATCCGCGAAATCGCCGGCATCCCCGCGGTACTGATCCGGTACTGGTCACGACGCGACACCGCCATCCGCACACGACTGGGAGAGCTGACCGTCGAGTTCCACCAGCAACTCGGGCGCGAGCCCACCCCGGCCGAGATGTGGAATCTCTCCCAGGTCGCGACCTTGCAGACCCGTCCAGCCAAACACCTGTCGCGGTCGTGGGCCGAGCAACGCCGCGACTGGCGCACCCAAGCCTCCACCGTGCTCGGCGGCCACACCATCCTCGACCGAGTCGTGGCCACCAGCATCAACCGCGCCTCGCCTCCCTCACCGATGCTGAGCGAGGATCGCGTCGCGGATATCGCGCGCGAGGTGGTGGAGGTGGTGTCGGGGCAGCGGTCGGTGTGGCAGCACCACCACATCCGCGCCGAAACCGAACGCCGCATCCGCGCCCTCACCGACCGCGACACCTGGGCGGACATCACCGACGCCGTTGTCGCCCAAGCACTCTCACCCCGCAATTCACTCGCCCGCACCGATCCCGATATCGCTGCCGAACCCGACCTCGCCACCGTGCCTGCGCCGTTCCAGCGCCGCGACGGCGCCAGCGTCTACACCCGCTCCGGCACCCAGACCTACACCTCCGCCCACCAACTCGACATCGAATACCGCCTCACGGTGCTATCGGTCCAGCCCGGAGCCCGCACCATCGATGAGAGTTTCGTGACCGCCGCGATCGCGGCATACAACACCGATCCCGCCCACGAAGGCAAGAAACTCAACGCCGGCCAGGCCGCCATGGTCACCCACTTCGCCACATCCGCGGCGCGCATCGCGGTCGCGTCCGCCCCGGCGGGCACCGGGAAAACCACCGCCATGCGCGTCCTCGTCGACGCCTGGCACGCCTCCGGCGGAACAGTGCTCGGCCTGGCCCCCGAGGCCGCGCCCGCCGCGATCCTCGCCGAAGCCACCGGCGCCCGCGTCGAAACCGTCGGCCG
>NZ_LZMK01000378.1:0-15435 GCF_001665865.1 Nocardia sp. 852002-20019_SCH5090214
CCTCCGCCGCACCCTGCCCGCGTGCCGCGCCGGTGATCAACGCGACTTTGCCTGTGAGATCGACCATTCGACTTCTCCTCCTCGAAAATATGCCGAGATCCTGCGCCGCATGCGGCGTACTCGGCTCGCGGCAGTCTCGATGAGCGAGATCGGCGCGTGGTTCGGCTGTGACGGGTTCACTGATTCCGGAAGTGCGGGATGACCTTTTCGCCCCAGTGCCGGATCGTCTCGAGGCATGCCTCCTGAGGCACCGTGCCCATCTGGATCAGGCACAGGATCTCGTCGGCGCCGGCATCGCGCAGGCGTTCGACGTAGGCGATCGCGTCCTCCGGGCTGCCGTAGGCGTGGTCGGCGTTGAACACCGAGGTCGACCCCGCCTTCACCGGAATCTTGGCCTCGTGCAGGTAGGCGACGTGTTCGTCGGCGGCCTCCTTGATCCGCGCCACCTCGTCCACGGTGGGATCCACGGCCTCGTCCGGCACCGGGCCCGCGCCGTAGTAGTGCTTGATCGACTGCGCGAAGAACCGCTGGCCGCGCGCGCCGATCTGCTGCGCCCGCTCCCGGTCGTCGAGCACGATGGTGGGGCACAGGGCGGCGAAGTGGTCGTTGGTCACCGTCGAGACGAACCGCTCACCGGTGCGGGCCGCGATCGCCTCGTCGTAGGTGCGGCGCAGTTCCGCGATTTCCGCCACACCCGCGAAACCCAGTACCAGAGCGCCGATTCCGTAGTCGGCGGCCAGCTTCAGGGTGTCTTTCTTGGTGCATGCCATGAACAGCGGCGGATGCGGTCGCTGCACCGGACGCGGCAGCAGCGCGTGCGGCTCGATGTCGAGCAGGTCGCCGTGATACTCGAAGTCGCCTTCGGGTTCTTGCCACGCGGTGCCGATCATCCGCAGCGACTCCTCGACCTCGGCATAGGTGCGTGCCGGGTCCACCCCGCACATGGAGGTCTCGACCGGTGTCGCACCGCGCCCGGCCCCCAGATTCAGCCGGCCGCCGGAGAGCACGTCCAGCATCGCCGCACGCTCGGCCGCGCGCACCGGATGGTTGAAGTTGAAGGGCATGCACACCACGCCGTGGCCGATCCGGATGCGCTGTGTCTTGGCCGCCACCCAGGTCAGGAAGATCTCGGGGGCGCTCATATGCGCGTACCACTTGAGCCCGTGGTGCTCGACGGCCCAGACGGTGTCGAAGCCCATCTCGTCGGCCAGCACGGCTTGCTCCACACAGTCGCGCAGCACCTGCGCCTCGTGCTCGGCGGTCGGATCGGTCATCTGGGCTTCGAAGATCATCGAGAACTTCATCCGCGTGCTCCCTGTCGTCGCGAGTATGCCTAATCGAAATAGTCCTTTCCGGACCCGCACTGGTCAGCCCGAAGTCCCGCTGGTCGGGACCGCGTCGTGTCGGCGCGGCCGAGCGGCCATAGCGTCGAATGCAACGACGGGGAAGAAGGACGGATGACACAGGAATTCGAATTCGACGTGGTGGTCGTCGGCTCGGGCGCGGCCGGTATGACCGCGGCATTGACCGCCGCCTATCGCGGGCTGTCGGTGACGCTGATCGAGAAGAGCCGCAGCTTCGGCGGATCCACCGCGCGCTCCGGTGGCGGTATCTGGATCCCGAACAATCCGGTGTTGCAGGCCGCGGGTGTGCCGGACAGTCCCGAACTGGCTCGGACATATCTGAAAGCCGTTGTGGGCGACCGCGTTCCGGAGGAAAAGCAGCGTGCCTTCCTCGATCACGGGCCGGAGATGATGCGCTACATCGGGGCGCGCAGCAAGTACTGGCAGTTCGTCTACGACCGCGGCTACTCCGACTACCACCCCGAATTCCCGGGCGGGCTGGCTCAGGGACGCAGCATCGAACCGGCTCCGATCGACGGCCGGCTGCTCGGTGGTGATCTGCACAAGATCAACCAGCCCACCATGTCGGGGCCGAAGGGAATCGCCTTCACCGTCAGCGACTTCCACGATCTGAACATGATCGCCCGCACCTGGGCGGGTAAGCGCACCGCGATGAAGGTGGGGGCGCAGGCCGTGGCGAACAAGCTGCGCGGCCGGCTGCCGCTGAGCCTGGGCAAGGCCCTGGCCGCGCGGCTGTGGCTGTCACTGCGCGACGCCGGGGTGCCGGTTTGGCTGAACACCCCGCTGACCGAGCTGGTCGCCGAGGCCGGCGCGGTGGTCGGGGTGCGCGCCGAACACCAGGGCGTTCCGGTGCTGATCAAGGCGCGTCGCGGCGTGGTGCTGGCGGCGGGCGGTTTCGAACACAACCTGGAGATGCGCAAGCAGTACATCTCCGGGCCGCAGTCCACCGACTGGACGGTCGGCGCCACCGAGAACGTCGGCGAGGGCATCGTCGCGGGCCAGAAGGCGGGCGGCGCGGTCGATCTCATGGACGACGCGTGGTGGGGACCCTCGGTGCGCAACCCCGAGGGGCCGCCGTTCTTCTGCCTGGCCGAACGCGCGCAACCCGGCGGCATCATGGTCAATCACGCCGGGGAACGGTTCGTCAACGAGTCGGCGCCGTATGTGAATGTCGTGCACACCATGTACGAGCGGCAGGCCGCAGGGGTGGACCACATCCCGGCGTACTTCATCATGGATCAGACCTTCCGGGACCGGTATCTGTTCCTCGGCAATTTCCCGAGGCGCCCGATTCCGCGGAAGTATCTCGACGCCGGAATCATCACCCAGGCCGATACCCTCGAGCAGCTGGCGAACAAGATCGGCGTTCCCGCGGCGGCGTTGGCGGCCACGGTGCAGCGCTTCAACGGTTTCGCCCGCAGCGGGCGCGACGAGGATTACGGTCGCGGCGATTCCGCCTACGACCGGTATTACGGCGATCCCACCGTGCAGCCGAATCCCTGTCTGGCCCCGCTCGAGCGAGGGCCGTTCTACGCCGTGGAAATGGTGCCGGGCGACCTGGGCACCAAGGGCGGGCTGTGCACCGACGAATATGCCCGCGTGCTCGACGAACAGAACGCGCCGGTCGCGGGTTTGTATGCCGCGGGCAACAATTCGGCGTCGGTCATGGGTAACGACTACGCGGGCGCGGGCGCGACGATCGGGCCCGCCATGGTCTTCGGGTACATCGCCGCCAACCATCTCGCCGACGCCCGCGAACCGCAGACCGCGGCCGCCGCATCGGCCTCGAAGCGGGTGACCAACGGCCGCAAGCCCGCCGCACGCACGGGACAGGAGTGACCATGGGCAGGATCGACGGTAAAACGGTCGTCGTCACCGGCGGAGCCCGGGGAATGGGCGCGGCGTTCGCGCAGCGGCTCGTCTCCGAAGGCGCCTCCGTCGTGATCACCGATGTGCTGGCGGAGGAGGGCAAGCACACCGCCGCACGACTGGGCGATGCGGCGCTGTTCCTCACCCACGACGTGACCGACGAAGCCGCGTGGAACGACGTTGTCGCGCAGGCGGAATCGGCGTTCGGACCAGTATCGGGCCTGGTCAACAATGCTGGCATCGTGCATGTGGATCCGATCGAAACCCTCGCCGAAGCCGACTACCGCAAGGTGATCGACGTCAATCAGGTCGGTGTCTTCCTGGGTATGAAGGCCGTTGTCGGATCGATGCGGCGGGCCGGTGGCGGGTCGATCGTGAACATCTCCTCGGTCGGCGGGATCATCGGCTTCTCCAACATCCTCGGTTACACCGCCTCCAAATGGGCGGTGCGCGGCATGACCAAAACCGCGGCACAAGAGTTCGGCCCCATGGGAATTCGCGTCAACTCGGTGCATCCGGGTGTGGTGATGACCGAAATGACGACCGATTCGGCGCGGTCGAATTCGATGTTCCACGATCAGCCGTTGGCGCGTCCCGGCACTCCCGAGGAATTGGCGAATCTCGTGCTGTTCCTCATTTCCGACGAGTCCGGTTACAGCACCGGTTCGGAATTCGTCGCCGACGGCGGATTCACCTCCCACTGACACAAAGGATTTCCGCGGTGAAGAATTTCGCAGGTAAGACCGCCGTGATCACCGGCGCCGGCGCCGGCATCGGCCGTGCGGTGGCATTGGAGCTGGCCGGCCACGGCGCGCGCCTGGCCCTGTCCGGCCGCAATATCGACAATGTCGCCGAGACCGCCGCACTGTGTGAGAAGAAGGGCGCACACGCTCGCGCCTACCGTCTCGACGTCACCGACCGCGACGCGGTGTACGCCCACGCCGACCAGGTGGCCGGCGATTTCGGTGGGGTGAACATCGTGGTCAACAACGCGGGTGTGTCGCTGACCGCCAGCACCGAAGAGGTCAGCTGGGACGATTTCGAATGGATCGTCAACATCAACTTCTGGGGCGTGGCCTACGGGACGAAAGCCTTTCTTCCGCACGTGATCGCGTCCGGTGACGGCGCGATCGTCAATGTGTCGAGTATGTTCGGCCTGGCCGCGTGCCCGACCCAGGGTGCCTACAACGCGACGAAGTTCGCGATCCGGGGCTTCACCGACGCGTTGCGCCAGGAGATGAAGATCGCCGGGCACAACGTCGCGGTGAGCTGCGTCCATCCCGGCATGATTCGGACCGAGATCGCGTGGAAGGCGCGCGCGGGCGCCACCCGGGACCGCGATGCGCTGGCCGCCAACTTCGACCGGCTCGCCAAGACCAGTCCGGAGCAGGCCGCCAAGGCGATCGTCGACGGCATTCGCAAGGACAAGGCGAAGGTGCTGATCGGCAACGACGCCCGGATGATCGACCTGCTGCCGCGGATCTTCGGTTCCGGATATCAGAAGATCCTCACCGCGCAGATGCGCAACGAAGTCGGCAAGTAGCCCACTCGCGGCCGGGCCGGCGATCACCGGCCCGGCCGCGAACATCATTGCGCGCAACGTAATCGGCGCTTGTGCACCTTTCCCGCGGGAGTGCGAGGCAACCGGTCGAGGATCCGCACCGTGCGCGGAATCTTGTATCCGGCCAACCGGGTGCGACACCACGCGAGCAGATCGTCCGCGTCGAACGGCGCCGTCCCGGAGGGCACCACGAAGGCGGCGCCGACCTCTCCGAGGCGCTCGTCGGGTACGCCGACGACCGCGACCTCGGCGATCCCCGGAAAGCCGCGCAATGTCTGTTCGACCTCGGCCGGAGAGACGTTGAAACCGCCGACGATGAACATATCCTCGAGCC
The DNA here is from genome assembly GCF_001665865.1 of Nocardia sp. 852002-20019_SCH5090214. NCBI lineage: Bacteria > Bacillati > Actinomycetota > Actinomycetes > Mycobacteriales > Nocardiaceae > Nocardia > Nocardia sp. 852002-20019_SCH5090214. The sequence continues at coordinate 5,129 of NZ_LZMK01000378.1, forward strand.
GATCGGTGACCCGCAGATAACCGTCGGAGTCGAGAGCGCCGACGTCACCGGTATGCAGCCACCCCCGCGGATCGACCGCGGCGGCAGTGGCGTCCGCGTCGTCGAGATATCCGTCCATCACATTCGGGCCGCGCACCACGATCCGGCCCGGCGTACCGACCGGCACCTCGCGACCATCGGTACCCAGGATGCGAATTTCGCTGCCCGGCAGAGCTTTACCCACGGTGTGGGCGGTGCGCTCGATATCCGTGCCGGGCGGGCAGACCGCGACCACGCCGACGGATTCGGTGAGACCGTAGGCGGTGAACACCTGATCGGCGCCGAGGTCGGCGCGCATCCGGGCGATCAGCTCCGCCGGGATCGCCGTGCCGCCGGTGCCGGCCAGTCGCAGCTCCGGGTAGGACCGCTCCACCGCGAGCAGATCGGTGAACACCGTCGGCGGGCCGGCGAGTACGGTGATTCGCTCGGCCGTCATGAGATCCGCCGCGGATCGTGGATCGAACACCGCCACCGGAAACATGGTGGCCGCCCGCAACAGGCAGGCGACGATGCCCGCCTTGTATCCGAAGGTGTGCGAGAACGGATTGACCAGCAGGCAGCGATCACCGTGGCGCAAGGTGACCGCGCTCGCCCACCGATCCAGCACGGCCAGGGTTTGCCGATGGGTCGTCAGGACTCCCTTGGGCGTGCCGGTCGTGCCGGAGGTGAACAGAATGTCGGAGACTGCTTCCGCAGATACCGCGTCGGTGCGGGACCGCGCGTCCGACAACGGGATTCGCTCGGCTCCGGCCAGGAACGCCCGCCAGCCGGTCGGTGCGCTGCCCGACCGGCACCCGGCCGGGGACGACTGGGCACCGGTTCCGGCGGAGTCCCGATGCGACCCCGATGCTCCGGCGGATGCGAGCACATCGTCGGCTGTCTGTCGATCCGCCGCTGTGCGGCGGGAGTAGGCGATCTCGGTCGCGGCGCCGGTGCTGTCCGTCGTGCGCGTGTCGGACAGCAGGACCGTGAAATCCAGGATCGGCAGGACGCCCTGATCCGTGAGCAGGCTCGGATAGTCGATTCCCAGAAATCCGCGCACCGTGAACAGCCCACGGCATCGGGTGCGGCGCAGAATGTCCGCCGCTTCCGGTCCGCGCAGCCGGGTGCCGATCGGGACCAGGGTGGCCCCCGCGCCGAGCAGGCCCAGTGCCGTCACGATCCAGCGCGCACTGTTGGGCGCCCAGATCGCGACGCGATCCCCGGCGGCCACGCCGCAGGCCATCGCCGCACGGGTCACCCGCGACGCCTCGACGTGGAGTTCGGCGTAGGTGAGGCGGGTCCGGCCCTCGACGATCGCGACGGTCGACCCGTTCCGGCGTGCCTGTTCGGATACCAGAGCCGGGATCGTCGTCCACGCTGTCGGAAATTCCGGCTCCGCCGTCATCTCTTCGCACACCATCGCTGTCCGGATATACCCTGTCGAACACACCTCGCCGGCCGCCGGTCGGGCGGTCCACGGCCCATGGTGCCGCAGGCAGGTGCCGCGCAGACCGTTCGCACACCGCGAGTCCCGGTCAGTGGTATCGCGCGCGCACCGGCGGGTCCGGCATCCGCTGAGCGGGACCATCGCTACTGGCCCGAGCCGGTCGGCGGCACTCTCGAAGGATGACCGGGGCGGCAGGGGGTTCGATGCCTCGATGGATGGACCGAAGGAGTGACATGACCGCGGGTGCGGAGCTGGCCCAACGATCCGAGACCGTCGTCGGACTGGACGGCAACTGCCCGTTGTCGCGGGACCGGATAGGTGGCAAGGCCTGGAGTATCAACCACATGAGCGGGCTCGGGTTGCCGGTGCCTCCGGCATTCGTGCTCACCACCGACGCGTGGCGTGATTTCACCGAGCGGGGCGCGATCGCCGACGATATCTGGCGTGCGGTCTGCGACGGCGTCGCCATGCTCGAACACGGCACCGGCCGCACCTTCGGCTCGATCCGCCGACCGCTACTGGTATCCGTGCGCTCGGGCGCGGCCGTGAGCATGCCCGGCATGATGGACACCGTTCTCAACCTCGGCATCAACGACGGCGTCGAACAGGCGCTCGCCGCGGCGACCGGCAGCGCCGGCTATGCCGCCGACACGCATCGGCGCTTCCGGGCGCAATATCGCGAGACGGTGCTGCAGACGCCCGAGGGCGTGGTGCCGGCGGACCCGTGGGAACAGCTGCGCGCGGCGATCACCGCGGTGTTCCGGTCGTGGGATTCGGTGCGCGCCAAGGCGTATCGACGCAACCGCGGCGTGTCCGACGACCTCGGCACCGCGGTCACCGTGCAGGCGATGGTGTTCGGCAACCTCGACGACGCGTCCGGCACAGGCGTGCTGTTCAGCCGCAACCCGAACACCGGTGACGGGCCGGCCTACGGGGAATGGCTGGTCGGTGGGCAGGGCGAGGATGTGGTGTCCGGCCGCACCACGCCGCGGCCGCTGAGCGACCTCGCCGCCACCCAGCCACAGGTGCACGACCGGCTGATCGCCGCCGCGGACCTGCTCGAACGCGACGGGCGCGATATCCAGGACATCGAATTCACCGTGGAATCGGGCACGCTGTGGATGCTGCAGTCGCGTCCGGCGAAGCGTTCGGCGCGGGCGGCGGTGCGGGCCGCTGTCGCGATGGCGGAGGAAGGGCTGATCACCCCGGAGGAGGCACTGCGGCGGGTCGGAGCCGACCAGATTCGCGTCGTCCTGCAGCCCGCGACCACGGCGGCGGGTGCGGGCGAAGCGCTGGCTCGCGGCGAATCGGCCTGTCCCGGTTTGGCTTTCGGTGTCGCGGTCGCGGACCCCGACGAGGCCGAGGCGCGCGCGGCGGCGGGGGAGGACGTCGTCCTCGTCCGGCCGACGACCAGTCCCGATGATCTGCCCGGCATGATCGCGGCCCGTGCGGTGGTCACCGAATTGGGTGGTACCACCTCGCATGCCGCTCTGGTGAGCCGGGAACTCGGGCGGCCGTGTGTCGTCGGATGCGGCCCGGGTGTTGTGGACGCGCTCGCGGGGCGCACTGTCACCGTCGACGGCGGCGCCGGCGTGGTGTGGGCGGGCGAGGTCGCCGGTGGAGATGTGGACGGCGCGGTCCTCGACGATGTGCGCAGGCTCGCTGAATGGGCGGACGTGGCACCCGATGAACTCGCGGGGACGCTCGCCGGTGACGCGGAAGTCGTTGTGGCAGAAGGTGTTGTCCGAACCGTGAGTGAACTGGAACTGCTGCGGCTGATCGGGGTGAAGGGCCGGGTGCGCGGTGACGCGGTGGCCGCGAGCCTGGGCGGCGACGCGGACGAGGTGAGCGCGCGCTGCGCGGATCTGGTGGCCGGCGGTTTGTGCGCCGACACGCCCGCGGGTGTGCGGTTGACACCCGATGGGCGAAATCGCCTGGTCGAGTTGCTGATCGCCGAACGCGGCGGGGTCGACACCGCCGCCATGACCGCCGCCTACGAGGACTTCTGCGTGGTCAACGCGGAGCTGAAGCAGATCGTGACCGCATGGCAGATGAAGGATGCGGCCACACCCAACGACCACGGCGACGCCGAATACGATGCGGCGGTGCTGGACCGGCTCACCGACCTGCACACCCGGGTGCGGCCGCTGGCCGAGCGGCTGGGATCGATCGCGCCGCGGCTGGCCCGGTACCGCGAACGGCTGGAGACGGCCGTCGAGCGGATCGCCGACGGTGACCACGCCTGGGTGGCGCGGCCGATCATGGACAGCTATCACACCGTGTGGTTCGAACTGCACGAAGATCTGATCGGGTTGTGCGGACTCAGCCGTGCCGACGAAGCGGCGGCCGGCCGTGCCGAGTAATCCGATCGTCCGGGAATTCGACGCGACCCGGCGCTGGGTCGACTTCGAGGAAATCGACAACGTCCGCGATCTCGGCGGGCTGCCGGTCGGCGGCGGTACGACGCGATTCGGCGTGGCGCTGCGGTCGAGCACCCTGCAGCAGGCGACCGAGGCGGATGTGGCGTTGCTCCTGGGCTCGGTCGGGATGCGCACCCTGATCGACCTGCGGCTACCCGACGAGGTGGAGCGGGAAGGCTACGGCCTCCTGGCCACCGCGGCGATCGAGAAGGTGAACCTGCCGGTCCGCAAATCGGCGCAATCCTCGCTCGCCGCACGGGATCTGGTGCCGGACAAGACCCGCGTGGATCTGGCGCAGCTGTACGGACAGCTGCTCGCCGGCAGTCCGGAGGAGATCGTCGCCGCGGCGCGGCTGGTCGCTGATGCCGACCGGCAGGCGGTCGTATTCCATTGCGCGGCAGGTAAGGATCGCACCGGAGTATTGGCGGCGGTACTGCTCGATGCGGTGGGGGTGGCGCCGGAGGTGATCGCCGCGGACTACGCCCTCACCAACGAGCGGATGACGCGGGTCCGCAACCGGCTCGACGCGCTGAACTCCTATGCCGGGCTGCCGCCGACGAGCACCGGGATCCTGGCTGTCGAAGCGGCCGTGATGCTGCGGTTCCTCGACGACCTGCGCCGCGACCACGGCGGTGCCGCCCGGTGGCTGCGCGAGCACGGGCTGACGGCCGAGGAGCTGACGATGTTGCGAGCCGCTCTGGTCACCGGGTGGTGAAGGCCCTCACCGCGAATAGTCGCGGAAGGTCATCACGAAGGCGGGTGCGGCAATCATGATGAGCAGGATGTAGGCCAGGACCTGCAGGCCGACATACGGCAGCTCGTGCACCCAGATACCCAGGAACAGAACGCCCAACAGCAGCACCACGCCGTAGAGCGGTGTTCGTTGCGGGTGGTCGCCCATACCCATGACTCCACGATACTCAGCCGGGCCGCCGTCCGACAGCGCTCGATGAGCCGCCGGCTCGAACCCTGCTGTGACCGGCGATCCATGGGAGAATCCGGAATCGACGATGGCCGACGCCGGGAGGAACCCATGCCCACCCAACCGTTGACCCAGCAGAACTTCGAGCAGGTGATCGCGAGCCATGCGATCGTGCTCGTCGACTTCTGGGCCTCCTGGTGCGGCTGGTGTACCCGCTTCGCTCCGATCTTCGCCGAATCCGCGGCCGCGCACCCGGAGATCGTGCACGCCACCGTGGACACCGAGGCCGAGCAGGCCCTTACCGCCGCCGCCCAGATCACCAGCTTGCCGACCCTCGTCGCCTTCCGCGAGGGCTTGCTCGTCTACTCCGATCCGGGCTTCCGGACCGCCGCCCAACTGGAAGAGGTCATCCAGCAGATCCGCTGGCTCGACATGGACGAGATGCGCCGGCAACTCGGCGCCCGGACCCCGGCCGTCCCCGCACCGAACCCGCCGATGGCCCGCGCCGGCGCCGCCACCGGCCGACCGCACTACGGCTGGCCGGGTCTGAACCCCGGCTAACCCTCCGCTGACCTGCGGTGACCGTCCACGTCGATGCGCCGCACCCGTGTGGCCCGGTATCGAAAGCTGTCCTGCTGTGCGGACTCGTAGTCGAATTCCACGCGATCGCCCGCGGCCAGCTCTCGAAAGCCCTCGCCCTCGATAGCGCTGAAGTGCACCCAGGCGTCGCAGCCGTCCGGGAGTTCCGCCGCGGCGATCGCGCCCCAGCCCTTCGCCGGACGGAAGAATTTCACGGTTCCGATCGCCATCGGTCCATGATGTCAGTCGCGACGGCGGTCATGACTACCTTCTTTCCTTGGAGGACAGTCTTTTTCGGGCATGACGGAGCGCCGGGCCGGGCGGTCGCCCGGTCCGGTCGTCGCAGGGAAGATCAGGCGGAGGTGCGGAACCGCCGGCGGTACGCGCCGGGGTTGGTACCCAGCCGTCGCAGGAACGCCCGGTGCAGGGTCTCCACCGAACCCAGTCCGGCGGACCGGGCTACGCGCGATAGCGGAAAGTCGCTGGTTTCCAGCAACCGCCGGGCCGACTCGACGCGCGCGGCTTCGACGTAGGCGGCCACGGTGAGCCCCATCTCCTGCCGGAACACCCGCGCGAAATGCCGCTCGCTCAGGCACATTCGGCTCGCCAGTGCGGCGGCGGACAAATCGGCGTCGAGATTTTCCGCGATGTAGGTACGCAGTTGTTCGATATCGCGGCGGGCCGGTGACGTCGAGCAGATCCACGTCCGGAAAGGCCGCGATAACCACACGATGCTTCGATGACATGGCTCCCATCCTCTGGGTTGCCCCGTGGCGATCGCAACGACGGATCACTGTCGGATCCGGTCATGTGCGCGGACGGAACGCCCACCCCGCTGCCGCGGCCAGCAATCCCATCGCCGCCATATAGAGCCAGCAGGCGCGGAAATCGGCGAGGTCGTAGCCCGCGGTGCGGGTGAGGATCGCGGTCAGCACGGCGACGCCGAGTGCCGACGCGGTCTGGCGCGCCATCATCAACGTGCCCGAACCCAGGGACAGTTGATCCGGCGGCAGCAACGACGAGGCGCCGAACAGCGGCGGTTGCAACAGGGCCGTACTGACGCCCGCGAGCACGGCTCCCGGCAGGAAGACCAGCGGATACGAAGCGCCGCAACCGCTCAGAGCGATCCACCACCCCGCGCCCGCCGCGATGGCGAGCCCACCCAGCGCGGCGGAGGCACGGGCGCCGATGCGAGCGACGAGGCGGCCGGACAGTGGTGACACCAGCAGGCAGCTGATCGGAATCGGTGCGATCCCCAGGCTGGCTCCCAGTTCGGAGTAGTGCCACTGCGCGGTGAGATACAGGGTGCCCGAGAGCAACAGGGCCGCGAAGGCCAGGTAGTAGCAGAACACGCCCAGGGTGGCGATGCGAAACATGCTGTGCCGCAACACAGCCGGACTGACCACCGGATCGGGATGGTGTCGCACGTGGTAGGTGAAGGCCGCCGCGAGTGCGACCGCTGCGGCCAGTGTCGCGACCGTGGCCGCCGACCCGTAGCCCCACGCCGCGGCTTGAACGAAGACGGTCGTCAGTGCCGCGGTGGCGCCGAGAATCAGTGCGGCGCCGAGCAGGTCGAGCCGGCGCCGCACCCGCGCCCGGATGTCGGGCAGTACCCGCCATCCGACAGCGAGCGCCGCCATCGTGATCGGCACGTTCAGCCAGAAGATCCACCGCCACCCCCATTCGAGCAGCAGACCGCCGATCACCGGGCCGCTACTGGCGCCCGCCGCGGCGATCGCGGTCCAGATCCCCATCACCGTCGGATGTTCACGAACGTCGAAGGAGGGCAACACGAGTCCGAGGCCGGTCGGAACCAGCAGCGCCGCCGCCGCGGCCTGCACGACCCGCGCGGCGATCAAGACCACCAGTGTCGGCGCGACCGCGCAGCCGATCGAGGCCACGCCGAAAAGTGTCATCCCGATGAGGAATCCACGTCGGCGGCCGGTGTCGTCGGCCAGACGGCCCGCGGGAACCAGCAGTGCGGCCATCACGATCGTGTAGGCGTTGAGCACCCACGACACGGTGTTCGGAGAGGCGCCGGCGAAGGAGGTCTGCAGGGTCGGGAAGGCGACGGTGACTGCGAAGAGGTCGAGAATCGCGAGAAATTGCGCGACGCTCGCCACCGCCAGAATCCGCCACCGCCGCGGCGATCGGGTGATCGGCATATCCGCGCGAACATTGGCCGTAATTGTCATGTATGCAACTATTCAGTCGCAGAACCATCGGATCGAGTGGCAGATTCGCCAACATGCGCTAGATTTCCGACATGACTGCCGAGGTGATGCGCGAATCCGGACACGCCGGAACAGTGGCGGTCGCGGTGGCGCCGGGTCAGCCGGTGTTCGAGGTCGCGATCCCGTACCAGGTGTTCTTCGAACCGCCGCCCGGGGTCGACGCCGAGCAGTGGTATCGACTGCGCATGTGCGGCCCCCGCGGCACCCGGCATGCGACGCTGCGCGATCCGTTCGTCACGCTGACCGATTACGACTACGACGATCTGATCGCGGCCGACACCGTGGTCGTCCCGGCGACCCCGAACGTGCGCGCGGAGCCACCCGCCGAATTGGTGGCGGCCGTGCGCGCGGCCTACGAGGCGGGAGCGCGCATCGCCGCATTGTGTTCGGGCGCTTTCGTTCTCGCGGCGGCCGGTCTGCTCGACGGGCGTCGCATGACCACACACTGGAAGCATGTCCCGGCCCTGCTGGAACGGTATCCGCACCTCGATGTCGACGCGAGCGTGCTCTACATCGACGACGGGCAGATTCTCACCAGCGCGGGAACCATGGCCGGGATGGATCTGTGTATCCACCTGATCCGCAAGGACCTCGGCTCCCGCGTCGCCAATGCCGCCGCGCGCGGACTGGTGGTGCCGCCGCACCGCGCGGGCGGGCAGGCGCAGTATCTGCGGAATCCGGTGCCGGTCGACGCGGCCGATCCGGGCGTGGCCGCGACCCTGCAGTGGGCGCTCACCCGGCTCGACACCGTACTGACCGTCGGTGACCTGGCCCGGCACAGCGGACTCAGCGAGCGCACCCTGGCCCGGCGATTCCATGCCGAACTGGGCACGACCCCGCTGCGCTGGCTGCTCACCCAGCGCATCATCCGAGCGCGAGAATTGCTGGAAACCACCGACCTCGCCGTCGACGTGGTGGCCGAGCGCTGTGGCCTGGGCAGTGCGGCGAATCTGCGCGCCCACTTCGGGCGTGAGGTGGGTGTGTCACCGAGCGAATACCGTCGGTCGCACCGGAGCAATCGGCACGAGGTGGTCGTGGCGGCGCAACAGGCGTAGACCGGTGCGCCGGCAGCGCAGGGGTCCGATGATCGTGACTAACCCTGCGCCGCGGCAATTCCCGCGCGGCGGCCGAAGAACGTCCCGTCACCGAGCGACGTCCCGCTGATATATCCCTGCCCGTGCAGATTGACCGCCGCGCGGCCGGCGGCGAACAGTCCGGGCATGACGGCGCCATCGATATCCAGGACCCGGCCGTGCCTGTCGGTGTGCAAACCGCCGAGCGTGAACACCGAGGCGCCGGTGCCGCGGCGGTCGCCGGCTTCGGCGGGCGGGCGAATGCCGGCGCGCACATCGATGGCCGCCAGCGGGGCGCGCAGCGGACGTAACCACCGCGCCGCCTTGTGTTGGTCGGGATCCGTTCCGGCAGCGGCGAATTCGTTGTAGCGGCACAGTGTGGCCGCCAATGCGCCCGGCGGCAGATCCATCGCGGCGCCGAGTTCGTCGGCGGTTTCGGCCAGATGGGTCGGCTGCACACCCCAGCGTTGTTCTTCCGGCACGGCCTCGAACGCTTCCTCGTCGACCACCACCCACACCCGCATACCCTGCGTGAACAACGCCGCCTGGCCGATGCGGCCCGGATAGGTGTCCTCGTTGACGAAGCGCTGTCCCTTGTCGTTCACCACGATTCCGCGCGCTGCCAGTCCGGGAATCAGGGAAATCCCCACCTGCCCCGTCGACATGTGCCGCACCGCCGCACCCGCGGCCTGCGCCATGCGGATGCCGCTGCCGTCGTCGGTACCGGCGCTGACCTTGGTATGGCCGAGCAGCAGCGGGGCGTGCGCGGCGAGCATCTCGTCGTTGTCGACGAATCCGCCGGTGGTGAGGACACATCCGCGCCGGACTCGAATCGTCAGTTCGCGGCCGTACTGCCGGGCGACCACGCCGGTGACCGTGCCGTCGCCGGCGAGAATCAGCGCGGTGGCGGCGGTGTCGAAAAGGGATGTCACACCGGCCGATTCGGTCGCCGCGCTGAGGCATTGCATCAGCAGGCGACCGCCGAAGTCGTTGGCGGTCGGCCGATGCCCGCGCGGGGCGGGACGGGCGATCTCGGTGAAGGGCCAGCTGTTCTCGCCGAGCCACATCAGGCCGTCGTCGGTGGGCGGCACCCACGCCGGGGCATCCCAGAGCGACGGTGCGAACGGCACGCCGCGGTCGACCAGCCAGTGGAAATGCTCGACACTGTGCTCGCAGTAGTCGGCGATCTTCGCGGTGTCGGCGCCGGGGCCGAGGGCGGCGGTCAGGTAGGCGGCCATATCGGCCGGGGTGTCGTCGAAGCCGCAGGCGGTTTGGATCGGGGTGCCCCCGCCGAGGTAGATCTCACCGCCCGACATCGCCGACGAGCCGCCCGGACCGCCCGCGCGATCGAGCACCAGGACTCGCGCTCCCGTGCGCGCGGCTTCGAATGCCGCTGCGGCACCGGCGCATCCGTATCCGACGACCAGCACGTCGGTGTCCAGGTCGTAGCGGGTGATCTCGGTCGACGATCGTGGCGTCACCGCGTGAACCGGCATGGTCTGCCTCTCCTCGGCGGCACGCCGCGCTCGACGGTGAGCGCGGCGTGCCGGTGGTCGGGTGCGGGTGGGCTCAGCGGCCCGGCTTGTCCAGCAACTTGGCCTTCAGGGCGTC
>NZ_LZMK01000379.1:0-553 GCF_001665865.1 Nocardia sp. 852002-20019_SCH5090214
CGGTGTCGATGACCACACCCCACTGGTCGGCGAAAGCGTTCCGCAGCTCGTCGAGTTTCTCGGCCGCGATCTCGGAGTTCTCGTGCCAGGTCAGCGCCTCGGCCAGCGATCCCGTCAGCGACCACCGGTTGCCCCACGCGATCTGCTGCAGATTCTCGGCGGCGTATCCGAGCTGGTGATCGATTGCCACATCGAGCATTTCCACCGCGCCGGTGCCGTGGGCGCGGGCCTTGTCGTAATCACGCTGGAGCCGGGTGCGCGTGTGGCGGGCCTGGTTGACCCCGGCGATGGCCAGCACGTGGGCGATGCGCTGGGCGTAGCCGGTCGGCACACCGAGCTGCCAGGTCGCGGCGTCGCGGATGGTGGTGTCGGACATGGTGATTGCCTCCTCATGGGCGGTGGTGGTTTCCGGGATTGATGTCCAGCCCGGACCTGGGTCTTCGGTGGTGGTGAGCTCGTCACGGTCGTAGCCGTGGCGCTCGGCGGCGCGGGCCTGGTGCTCGCGGATGGCTTTGGCGACCGCGAGCAGCTGCGCCGGGCTGGCGGTGCGTTT
>NZ_LZMK01000380.1:0-62883 GCF_001665865.1 Nocardia sp. 852002-20019_SCH5090214
CGATCCGCCCGGTGAAACCGATTCGCGCAGCCCAGCCGACCCTGCCCGTCCGCCGCCGGCCCCCGGGCGATCACCCCGGCGGCGACCGGTGCCAGGCCGAGGTCGGCCAGTGCCGCCGCGGCGCGCAGTCCGGTCAGCCGGTGGGGTGATCGCCCGGGGGCCGGCGGCGGACGGGCAGGGTCGGCTGGGCTGCGCGAATCGGTTTCACCGGGCGGATCGGGTTCGCGGTGCACATCGGCCTCCTTTGGTCCTCAGCGACCGCCTACCCGGGAGGACCGGGGCGAAACGACACCCCGGGTCCCGATCGAATATTCGCCGAGAGGCCGGGTAGTGCCACGGTGATCGGGTAGTGCGACGGTGACGAGCGCACGACGAACGGGCCGGAGGTGACGATGGCACGCGAGGTCGACCCCCGCTGGAGTGACCCGCCGAGTTTCCGGCGGGCGGTGCGGTATGCGGTCGGTGTGCTGGTGCTGGCGGCGATCGTCGCCGGGGTGGCCCTGGGCTGGGCGGCCTCGCGGGATCAGTGCGCGAACGCCGACCACGTGGCCTGCGATACCGCGTCCCGGCTGGCCGTGGGACTGGTGCCCGGAATCGTGTTGTTGCTGGGCGGCATCGGCGCATTCGTCATCACCGTGCGGCAGTGGCGCGGCGGGCGGCCGTGGCCGGTATGGCAGGGCGCGGGCTGGTTTCTGTTCGCGGTGATGGTCGTGTATCTGGCGATGGCGATGGCCGCCGGCTGAACCCGGCCCCTCGTTTGGAGTAGCCGGCAGCGGGTAGGTCGTGCACGCAAGCAGTCGCCTAGGTGATGACTGTCAGCGAGGAAGGAGACCATCGTGGCCAAGACCTCCACGACCACCGATCCGATCGCGACGGTGCTGGAGCCGGAACAGCAACGGATCGCCGGTGACGCGCTGTGCGCCACCGTCGTCGATCTGATCGATCTGAGCCTGATCGGCAAGCAGGCGCACTGGAATGTGATCGGCCCCCGGTTCCGCACCGTGCACCTGGCGTTGGACGAACTGGTCGAGACCGCGCGCGGCTTCACCGACGCGGCGGCCGAACGGGCCACCGCGATCGGCGTCAGCCCGGACGGGCGCGCGCACACGGTCGCGGAGAGTTCCAGCGCCGAGCCGTTCCCGGCGGGGTGGCAGCAGGACGGCGACGTGGTCAGCGCGATCGTCGCCACCCTGGCCGCGGTCGTGCGCAGGCTGCGCGAGCGGATCGACGCCTCGGAGAAGGCGGATCCGGTCACCCAGGATCTGCTCATCGATATCGCCGCCCGGTTGGAGCAACTGCATTGGATGTGGCAGGCCCAGGCCGCGTAACGCGCGCGCTGCGACGATATCTGGTTCCGGCGGCGGCCGTGCTGGCCGTCGCCGGGTGCTCGGCGCCGGGGTCGCGATTGGAAGCACCCGACGCCGTGCGGGTGACACCTATCGGGGCGATCGTGCACGCACCGGTGTGGTCCTACCGATCGGGAGCGCTCGTGGCGCTGGCGCCCGACCGCGTGGTGAAGGTGAACGGCTTGGCCGACGGCCGCGGCGACACGGTCGGTTCGGCACGCCTGCCGGGCTTGGGGCCGAACCTGCAGATCAGCCCGGTGGACGAGGGCACGGCGCTGGTCAGCGCCACCGATCGGCAGGCCGTGGCCTCGATTCGGCTGTCCGATCTGGTCGATACCGGCACGCTGTCCGCCGGACCGCGGCCGTCGTATCTCGCCCTCGATTCCGGGGAGCGGATGCTGCTGGCGCTCTCCGAGGACGGCGCCACGGTCACGCCCGTGGATCTGCACCGCCGCACCGCATGGGCGCCCACGGTCGTGAACGCGGGTCCGCAAGCCCGTCTCGACGGGGCGAACCGCAGCCGTGAAGTGGAGTTCCACATCTACGGACCGCGGGGGAGCGCGCACTACAAGGGCAGTTCCTCACCCGCGGACGAAACCGGCGCCGACGACGAACCCGTACTCGCGGCGGCGGGGGACGGCACGAAGGTCACCCGGTTGTACGTGGCGCGGCCCGGGGGCAGGCTGGTCGCCCTCGACTCCCGTCGCGACGGATCCGGAAGCGAGACGGTCGGATCCGTCGACCTGGGCGCGCCGATCCGCTATCTGGCCACCGACGACACCCGCATCTACGCCGCGACGGACCGGCAGCTGGTGGTGCTGGAAACCCGCAGCTTCGAGGGCTACGCGAACGGCACCATTCCCGTGCTGCGCCGATTCGACCTGCCGACGCGCGGAGCGCAGGGATCGGCGTGGTCGGGGATCGCCGTGGGGCCGCATCGGGTCTATCTGACCGTCCGCGACCGGCCCGAGGTAGTCTCCGTCGCCAAGCCGCAACTGTGAGAGGTGTCGCCGTGTCCGAAAACCGTGCCGGCACAGTGGATGTCGGTGAGGATCTGGATATCTTGAGTGAGCAGCTGCGGGGGTTGCGAGAGTTGGCCGCCGACCCGGATCTGACCGCGGCGGACGGCGTCGTGTACGACTTCGGCATCCGGTGGGGTGCGATGATGTCGGGACGGCTGCCGCGCGTGGTGTACTACCGCGAACGTGACGCCCTGTCCGCGGCCGACCGGGGCCGGTTCGACCGGCTGGCCGGCGAATTCGCCGCGGCCGCCGCGACGATCGAGCGCTTCCGGCTGGCCCCGGCGCGAACGGGCGGCCGGTCCGAGCCCGCCCGCTAGGCCACCGGTTCGAGCCACAACTGAGCGCGGCGCATCCGGATTCCGGTGTGCGGCACCGGACATGCGGGATTCGCGCAGGTCAGCGCGACCATATAGGAGTCGAGTTCCTCGTCGAGAAACAGGAACCCCAGATACAGCGCATCGCCGACACGGAAATCCGTTGCGCCACAGGCGGGGCAGCGTGCACGCCGTCGGTCGAGGTAGGCCAGGACGCGATCGCGTTGCCGTTCGGTCAGTTCGATGTTCTCCGGTCGCCGCGGCGGGGTCGTCGTCTGCTGGTTCGTCATATCTCGACGTCCTTGTCGTAGTAGATGTTGTCCTCCCGCCAGCCGCCCATCCCGCGGCCGATATGGGAGTAGTCGGAGACGAATTCGATCCGGTCGATCCATTTCGCCATCTTGAAACCGACCTGGTTCTCCACCCGAAGCCGAAGCGGCGCACCGTGTTCGATGGGTAGCGGCTCGCCGTTCATGCGATAGGCGAGCAGCGTCTGCGGGCTGTCGGCCAGCTCCAGATCCAGCACCTCGTAGAACTGGCCGACGCCGTCGGCGCTCGGATCGTCGCGACCGGTGTCCTGCATGGTGAGGAAGCACAGATACTTCGCGTCCGGCAACGGGCCGGCCCGGGCGACGAGTTCGCGCAGCGGCAGTCCGGTCCACTCGCCGATACTCGACCAGCCCTGTACGCAGTTGTGCAGCACTCGCTGGGTCTGCGGTTCGCCGATCGCGCGCAGATCGTCCAGGCTCAGGCGCATCGGGTGCTCGACCAGACCGCCGACGTCCAGGCGCCAATCGGCGAAATTGTGCGCGGCCATCACCTTGTACGGCAGTGCCGTGGGCGGTTTGCCGTTCACCCGATGTTCCGGCGAGAGGGCGCGGGTCGAGTAATCCTGTCGGGGTGTCAGCGGCCGGAGCAGGCCCAACCGCAGCCGGCGCACGAAGGCGCCCAGCACGCGCTGCACCGATCGCGGGTCGCGCAGGCTCCACACCGTGGCCGCGATATGCAGCAGCACGATCGCGCCGATGATCACGAACGACAGCGCGATCGCCCAATTGATATTGCGCACCTGTCCGAAGATCATCAAGGCGCTGAGCTGGCCCCAGCTCCAGAAGAACACCATCGACACGTGGATGACGATGAACACCGCGAAGGCCAGCAGACCCAGGAAATGCAGGCTGCGCGCCGACTGCCGGCCGCCGAACATACGCACGAACCACGGAAAGCGTGCCTCCACGGCCGGTGATTGCGCTGCGCCGGTGAGTATCTGGAACGGGGCGAGCACGAAGATCACTCCGGCGTAGGCGAGTTTCTGCACCGCGTCGAACGGCTGCCCCGGCAGCAGCGGCGGCAAATTGAAACTCATGTACGTCACGATGTCGTGCCAGGCCGCGGGAAACAGCGACCACGAGGTCGGGATGTAGCGCCGCCACTGGCCGGTCGCGAACAGCAGGATGTAATAGGCGAGGCCGACGAGTATCCAGCCCGCGACCGTCGCGAAATGCCAATGTCTGCCGAGACCCAATTTCTTGTGGCCGGGCAGCGCGATCAGGGAGGGGTAGCTCTCCTCCTCGTCGAGAGTGTCGTAGAGCTTGTCGGTCGGCATCCGTTTGCGGGTGAATCGCGCCCATTCGGTGCCGGGTTTGCTGTCGTCGCGCCAGAAGAGTTTCGGGTAGCTCGACAGGATCTCCACACCGCTGCGCATCGCGAAGGTCAGAAACAGCACATTGAGCCAATGTTCGATGCGCAGCCAGGCCGGAAAATCCAAGGTGGTCATCGTGTTTCACCCCGTTCCGTTCAGTCGTGCCAGTGCTGTGCCCGCGGATGCGCCACGGTGATACCCAGCACGATCGCGGTGATCACCGCCAGGAAGGTCAGTGCGCAGACTCCGGCCACGCTGCCCGGAGCGCTGTCCCACCAGCCTCGGACCTCGGGCAGGCCGGGGAGCCCGGCGAGCCTGCTGACCACGTAAACGACCAGGAACGCGAGGCAGACGAGCCCGCCCAGGGCCCAGCCCGCGCGTGCGGTGCGGGACCCGCACACCAGCGCCGCGGCGACGACGCAGCAGGCGATCAGGAATCCGAAACCCACCCGCAGGTAGTTCGGCAGCCCCGCCTCGCGCAGCAGCACGTAAAGATGCACCCCGCCCAGACCGAGCAGCAGTGCCGCCCCGGCCGCGGTGGTGGTGCGGGGCAGGTCGACGGCGGCGTAGCGGTCCACGATCAGCGGAAGGCCACCGCGTCGAGGACGCGGCCGTCCTCGGCGGCGATGACCACCTCGTAACCGCGTTCGGTCAATCCTCTGGCGAGCTCGAACCCGATACCGCTGGATGCGCCGGTCACCAGGGCGAGGGGAGGTGTGTCGGTCATATCTCACGCCTACCCGGACAGGGCGAACACATACCTGTGCGTCGCGATCGCGGCCGTCTGTCGCCGCGCCACAGGCCCAGGTTTCGCCCGATTTCCCGCACCGGCGTGGTTGCCCGCGCCGGGGCGGGGTATGGGCTGCAGTGAGAGCCGACGACGATCAGGGGCGCTTCGCCCCGGACAGGACGCCGAACATGTCTGCAATGGATCCGGACCCGGCCAAGACTCCGGACCTGGAACCCGGTGGTGGCGTAGCCCCCGGTTCCACCCCGCCGGATACGGCACAGACCTCGGGCCTCTCGGCGCCCGAGCCGAGCACCCGTCACCATTTCCCCGCCAGCGGGGCGATGTTGATCGTCATCGTCGCGGCGATCGTACTGGTGTTCGTCGCCGTCGCGATCGCGCTGATCGTCTCCCTGGCCTGACGCTCAATCGAATTGAGGGAGGGCGCGACAGCCCGACGCATGCGTCGCCACCCGGTTCGGGTGGGACGACCTCACGAAAAATCTTTTGGCACAACATCATCGGAGAGACCGGCCGGCACCGTCCGTAAGGTCGGTGCCGGCCGTCGCGGCAGTCTCCATGCCTGCTGTGACTACCGCCCCGTCCGGAGAGACGATCCGTCGCACGCCTCGCACCGGTGCACTCCGTTGTGCGGGACCGAATTGCGGGTATCCGTCGCCGTTGACGAATAGGGCGCTACGTGCGGATCGTTCTCGGTACAGGAGAAGTACCCCGGCTGCTCGGCCGTAACCGGCGCAGTGATCGCCGATTCGAGGTGCACGCGATCAGTCGACCTCGCCGGTCCGGTCGTGCTCGGCGCCCTCCGGCGTCGGGGTGTGCGGGGGTGTGAGTTCCGGGTCGTCGTCGGCGGGTGGTTCGGGATCGCGCCACTGTTCGGCGCGGCTGGAACGGTTGCCGCGCAAGGTCCCCTGTAGTTCGTGCCGCAGTTGATCGTCCTCGCGCGCACCGTGTTTGGTGTTTCCTCGGTCCATCGTCCTCTCCTTTCGCGGATCACCGGTGTCGGAGCAGGGCAGCGACGCCGTCGGTCGGAACGGGATCTCGATCGATGGTCACGATGCCGGCGCCGGCCGCGAGCGCGGCCAGCGGCAGCGCCTCGTCGGCGCGACGGAGGTTGCTGTGGCCCGAGGGCAGGTCCGACGCCTGCACCGCGGTCGGATCCGGCCCGGCGTGCACGGCCCGGTCGCCGATGACGGCGGGGTCGATCAGCAGTGTCTCGACGTTGCGCTCGGTGAGCGCCGCAGCGACCCCGGGCAGGCCCTGCACCGCGAGTTCGTGCGCGCGGCGTTGTTCGTATCCGTCCACCAGGTCGCGAAATCGGGCTCGCTCCCGGTCCTGCAGCACCTCGGCGACCCGCCGGTCGAGGTCGGCCCGGTCGTCGTTCGCCTGCCGGGTGAAGCCGTCGAGCTGTACGACCTGCCGGTGATGTGAGGCCAGCGCGCCGACCAGCGCGGTGCGCGCGCTGATCTCGCCGGCCACCACGATCAGCCCGGCGGCGGCCCCGTCGGCCAGGCGCACCACCTCCTCGGCGGTGGCATCGATGGTCCGGCGCACCGTCTCCTCGACCCGGCTCTGCATCGAGCGATGCGACCACCCGCCACCGCGCACCTTGTGCTCCGGATGATGCGCCCCCTCGGTCCGGCGGTCGGTGCGGTGACCGTCGCCGTCGACCGTGTACAGATCGGCGCCGCGATCGTCGACCACCACGACGACGTGGGCGACGGCGGGCGGGCGCAGCTGTAGCAGCGGCAGCAGATACGGCATGTCCGACAGTCGCACGGTGGTGCGAGCGGGCGGCTCCGGCAGCGCCGCGGTGAGCAGGACACCGTCGACGTCGGCGATGACCGCCTGTCCAGCGCGCCCCGGCGGTGGATCCGACAGACCGCGCTCGACGGCGTCGAGGACGGCGCTTTCCGCACCGTCCTCGTCCAGGGTCTCGCGGACCGCGCGGCTGCGCAGCCGCTGCTGGTGCGCGGCATCCTCGGTATCGCTGACGGTCTCGATGTAGACCGATGCGAAAGGCCCTGGGCGCTCGGTCAACTCTCGTAGTCCTGAAATGGTCACGTGCGGCGGCTACCCGCACCCGCCGAGTGAAACCTCGATCCGCGCCGGAATGCGTTTGCGGGTCCGGTCGCCGGGCATCTCCGAGCCATGAACTGTGCCGGGCGGGTGAGCCGATGGATGCCGCCGATGTGACGTTCGGGGTCGAGGAGGAGTTCCTGCTGGTCGATCCCGTCTCCGGAGCCCCGGTCCCGAAGAACCGCGAGGTCGCGCGATCGGCATGCGACGCCGGTATCGATCTGCAGTTGGAGCTGACCAGCTGTCAGGTGGAAACCAGTAGTTCGGTGCATACGCGCGCGGCCGATCTGCTGCGGGAATTGCGGCAGTTGCGCGCCGCCGTGGTGCGCGCCGCGGCCGGCAACACCGCGCGACTGCTCGCGACCGGAGTGCCGCCGACCGTGCCCGACGCCTATCCGGTCACCGATACGCCGCGCTACCGCCGCATCGAGGAGCATTTCGGCATGCTCGCGCACGAACAGGGACTGTGCGGTTGCCATGTGCACGTCTCGGTGGACGATCCGGAGACCGCGGTGCAGATCAGCAATCATCTGCGGCCTTGGCTGCCGGTATTCCTTTCGCTCACAGCCAATTCTGCGGTCTACCGCGGCACCGACACGGGATACGCGAGTTGGCGCAATGTGCTGTGGCGGCGCTGGCCCAGCGCCGGCCCGCCACCGTATTTCCAATCCTGCGCCGACTACGACGCCGCGGTCGACATGATGCTGACCTGCGGCAGCATCCTCGATACCGGCATGGTCTATTGGGATATTCGCCGCTCCACGCATTTCCCGACGCTGGAGATCCGCATCAGCGACGTTCCCGTGACGGCCGAGGAATCGGCGTTGCTGGCGAGCCTGGTACGTGCCGCGGCCGTGGTCGGCCGTGCGGAGGTGCGGCGCGGCCGGCGGGCGCCCGCGGTACCGGCCGCCACCCTGCGCGCCGCCTACTAGAAGTCCGCGCGCGAAGGACTCGACGGCGACGGCGTCGATCCGCTGGACGGCCGGGTGGAACCGGCCCGCATCCGGCTGGCCCGGCTCGTCGACCATGTCACCCCGGCCTTGCGGGAACTCGAGGAGGAGCGGTTCGTGACCGAGACGATCGCCGCGGTGACCGCCCGCGGCAACGGAGCCCGGCGGCAGTCGGCCGCGCTGCGCCGCCGCGGAGCGATCGCCGACGTGGTGGACGAACTGGCCGAGGCGACCGCGGACGGATGTTCGGTGTAGGGGAGGGTGCGTATGCGTATCGCGATCACGGGCGCGAGCGGCAATGTCGGCACGGCACTGTTGCGCGCGTTGCCCGACGCCGAGGTCGTCGCCATCGCCCGGCGGCCACCGCTCGCCGACCGGGAACCGTATGCGCGCGCACGCTGGCTCGCCTGCGATATCGGAGATCCCGCGGCCCGTCCCACGCTGGCGGCGGCCTTCGACGGGGCGGACGCGGTGGTGCACCTGGCCTGGGCGGTGCATCCGCGCCGCAGCGACCCGCCACTGGAACGCACCAACCGGATCGGCACCGACCACGTGCTGGGCGCGGTGGCCGACAGCGGCGTGGCGCATCTGACGGTCGCGTCGTCGGTGGCGGCCTATTCGCCCGCGCCGCGCTGGACCCGCGTCGACGAGCAGCAGCCCCGCGACGGCGTACCCGGCGGTGCCTACAGTCAGGGCAAGGCCGAACTGGAACGGCGGCTGGACGCCTTCGCCGGCGAACGACCGGCGGTCGGTCTCGCCCGGATCCGGCCGTGCGGCATCGCCCAATCCGACGCGGCCGCGGAACTGGGCGACTGGCTGCTCGGGCCCTGGCTGCCGCGTTCTGCGGTCGGGCGCCCGTGGTTGCCGGTGCCGCTGTGGCCGCGGCTTCGCCTGCAGCTCGTGCACGCCGAGGATGTGGCCGCGGCGATCCGGGCCATCCTGGTGCGGCGGGCCACCGGCGCGTTCGACCTGGCCGCCGAACCCGTGCTCACCCCACCCACGCTGACCGAGATATTCGGCGGATTCCGGCTGCCCGTCCCCCGCCCGGTGCTGAGCGCCGCCGCCTTCGCGGGCTGGCGAATCGGACTGCTGCCGTTGCACCCCTCCTGGCTGAAGCTGGCCGACCGGGCCTGTCTGGTCCGGGCGGAGCGGGCGCGGCGTGAACTCGATTGGCGGCCGGCGCATTCCGCGGTCGATGTGGCGACGGAGCTTGCCGCCGGTTTGCGCGAGCACACCTCCGGCGGCAGCCCGCCGTTGAATCCGGAGCCGATGCGGTTTCGCCCGGGCCGCCCGACGCACCAGGATCAGCGGCCGGACCATCGGCCGCGATGAACGCCGGTGACTGCGGAATGCCGGCGACTACGGCTCGGGGTTGTCGGGCGCGAGGGTGCCGGGCCGAGGGGTATCGATCTTGCGGGTGTCGACGTAATGGGAGGCCACCAGATCACAGAGGCGCGCCAGCGACTGTTTGTTGCGGGGCTTGAGGGCCAGGGTCTGCAGCACGTCGGGGATGAGCCGGCCCGGCCCGCGAATCACCTCCTCGCTCATGCTCACCTCGGTGGTGTCGGCATCGATCGGCGTCATCGCCAGCCGGATCCATGCCACTCCCAGCGGCCACAACTCCGCCTCCAGTTCGATGCTGTTCGGCGGGTCCACGGCCACCACCCGGGTGGCCTGCTGAGCCATCAGCGGCCAGGCGCCGACGCTGTGATGAATCCGGGAGCCGATTCGCGGCCAGTCCTGATCCACGTCGCGCATATGGGTGGACCCCACCACCCAGTGGCCGTAGGACCAGCCGTCGGCCAGCACGGCGAACACCTGCTCGGCCGAGCCGGGAACTCCCATCGTGACCTCGCCCATCAGCACACCGCCAACGCGTCGCGAATCATGTCCAGATGGTGCTGAACCACGGGCGCGGCGTTCTGTGCCAGCGCCGTGACCTGCGGGCTGCTGCCCTGCGCGGTCTCGGTGGCGCCCGCCTGCAGCGTCTGGACGTGGAAACCTTCCTGCATGTGCAGCCAGGCCAGGTCGTAGTCGCGGCCGGTCTTCATCGCCGTATCGCGCATCTGCTGCGACTGGTCGGCGGTCGGCATCAGTGGCAGGGCGACGCCGTTCGGTATCGCGACCGCGGCGCCCATCGCCTCCAGCCGGGTGTGGTCGGCGACCAGAACGGGACCGAGATCGCGGACCTGCTGACACGTACCCATGGCCGCCGCACCGGCCCCCGACAGCATCTCGGTCATATTCCCCTGGTGGACGGCGACGAGAAAATCACTGTCCTGTGCCGACAACGCGGCCGGTTGGGCCGCGCCGACCGCGGTCGCGCCCAAGCCGAGGCCGATCGCGGCGGCGGTGGTGACCAGCAGACGATGCGGTGATCTCATGATGTGCTCCTGTTCGCCGGGTATTTGCAGGCCGGATGCCCAGCGCGGCGCGTCGTACACGTGCCGATGACGCTCACAGCACGACGGTTTCGCCGCGCGGAATCTCCACGATCCGGTCGGCCCAGCCGCGCCGGCCCATCCGGTCCCGGAAATCGCCGAGCGGGGAGGCGAAGACGGTGTAGTCGTCGTAGTGCACCGGCATCGCGCGCGGCAGTCGCAGCAGGTCTACGAGTCTGTTTCCCTGCGCCCCGTCCATCGTGACGGTGAGTCCGAAGGGCAGTCTCGGCCCTGCGGGCAGCCGCCGGGAGATCAGCCCGTAACCCAGATAGGCGTGCTGGTTGCGGTGCAGGAAGTTCGGGTCGGTCAGCACCGTGATCTCGCCGAAGGACAGCAGCGTCGTCGGTGATCGACAGGTCCACAGCTGTCTCCGTCCGGTCAGCGGTCGGTGTCGTAGAGGGCGCTGTGCAAGCGGGACAACAACTTTCGCCGCGGCCATCCGGTGGGCCGGGAATCGGCCAAGGCGGCGCGGGCGGCGTTGGCGCCGCAGGTGCCGTGCACGCCGCCGCCCGGATGTGCCGACGCAGAGCCCAGATACAGCCCCGGCACCACGGTTTCGGGGCGGCCGAGCCCGGGAACCGGGCGGAACACCAACTGCTGATGCAATTGGGAAGTGCCGCCGTTGACCGCGCCGCCGACGAGATTGCCGTCGGCGCCGTGCAAATCGCTGGGCCGCTGCACGATTCGTGCGTGAATCCGGCTGCCGAAGCCGGGGGCGTAGGCCTCGAGCACGGCGTCGACCCGTTCGGCCAGCAGGTCGGCCGAGGCGTCGTCGGTGACCCCGCGCGGCAGGTGGGTGTAGGCCCACGCCGATTCGGTGCCGGGCGCCGACCGGCTGGGATCGGCCGTGGTCATCTGACCGAACAGCATGAACGGCGTGTGCGGTACCACGCCGGTGCCGATATCGGTGGTCCACCGCGCCAGCCCCGCCCGGTCGGCGCCCAGATGCACCGTGCCCGCCGCCCGAAGCTGCTTCGATCGCCACGGAATCGGTTCGGAGAGAGCGTAATTCACTTTCACGGTCGGCGCGTCCCAGGTGAATCGTTCGAGATCCGCGCGCAGCCGTTGCGGCAGATCCGCGTCGGCGAGCAGCCGGGTGTAGAGCGTCGGCGCGTCGATGTCGGCGATGACGGCCTTGCGTGCCCGCACCACCTGGCCGGCGGCGGTGATCACCCCGGCGGCGCGTCCGTCGCGGATGAAAACGCGGTCCACCGGCTGGCCGCAGTGCACCCGGGCCCCCGCCGATTCGGCGCGGTGGACCAGGGCCGCACTCAGCGCCCCGGCTCCGCCCACCGGAACCGGAAATCCGCCGTCCTGGGCGAGCATGGTCAGCAGATAGCCGTAGACACCGCTGCCGGGGGCGTCCACCGGGACATCGGCATGCATCGCGTTGCCCAGGATCAGCAGTTTGGCGGCCTCGTCGTGGAACAATTCGTCGACCATCCGCCCGACCGGCAGCATCAGGAACCGCAGATAGCGGAACAGTTCGGCGGAGCCGAGATCGCGCCACAACCCGGCCGCGCCGCGCACGGGCGGGAACGGGCCGAGGAACGACCCGAGCAGATGTTCGCGCACCTGCCGCCACTGCTCGACCAGCCGCAGCCAGGTGCGGCCGTCGCGGGGATCGCGCCGAGCCAGCGCCTCGGCCGTGGCTTCGGCGTCCGGATGCACGACGGCGGCATCCGTATCCTCGGGGCTCGACGGGTGGCCGTACACGATGGGCGCTCGGCTCCACCGCAATCCGTGATCGTCCAGACCGAGGTCGCGCAGCGCCGGCGAGGCGCCGACCATCGGATAGAACGCGCTGAACAGATCCATCCGGTAGCCGGGTACCAGCTCGGCGCTGCGCACGGCGCCCCCGGCGGTGTCCTGGGCTTCCAGCACCGCCACATCCCAGCCGTGATCGGCGAGCAGCGCGGCGCTCACCAGGCCGTTGTGCCCGCCGCCGATGATCACGGCATCGACCGGCTCGGCGTCGAGCGGCGTCGAACCACCGGGGGCGGGCGAGGTCACGGGCACTCGCTACGGCCGGGGCCGGTCGACGTCCCCGCGCCACGCACCGGATTCCTGTGGGCGCGCCTCGATGAAGTCGCGGAAACGCTCGAGGTCACCCTTGACGCGGCGATCGAGTATTCCGAGCTTGTCGGCGACGTTCTCCACGAACCCGTCCGGATCGATATCCATCTGCGCGGTGACGCGCGTGGTGTCCTCGTCGAGCCGATGGAAGGTGATCACGCCCGCATGCCGGGGACCGGCCTCCGAGGTCCACGACACCCGCTCGTCGGGGTGCTGCTCGGTGATCTTCGCGTCGAATTCGCGCGTCGCGCCGGCGACGTGCACCGTCCAGTGGGTGTGCGTGTCGTCGCGCTGCTCGACCCGCTCGACGCCCTGCATGAACTGCGGGAACGATTCGAACTGGGTCCACTGGTTGTAGGCGGTGGTCACCGGTACGTGCACATCGACCGATTCGGTGACTGTTGTCATGCTGCGACCTCCTCGTGGTCTCGGTGGGCAACGCTGACGCCATACCCGCGCCACGCGCTCGTACACGGATCACTCGGGGGTGGCGCCGAGTGCGTGCGGCGCCGCGTCGCGGGTTACCAGGTCAGAACGGGTTTGACGACGCGTCCCGCGTGGTGGTCGGCCAGGGCGGTGCCGATCTCGGTGGACGGGTAGGACCGGACCAGCCGGTCGAGCGGTAGCCGCCCGGCCGTGTAGAGCTCCAGCAACTGCGGGATGAACCGCTGCGGCACGGCGTCGCCCTCCAGGCAACCGTGAATGGTCTTGCCCCCCAAAACGATCTCGCGCATGTCGAGTTGCGGGACGCCGACGCCGAGGCCGACCACCGCCACCGCGCCACCGGTGGCCAGGGCCGCCACCGCCGCGGCGAGCACCTCCGGGCGGCCGGTGGTGTCGAGGGCATGGGTGGCGCCGCCGCCGGTGAGTTCGGCGATCGTGGCGGCGGTCTCGGCGTCGGCCGGGTCGAGCGCGGCGGCCGCGCCGAGTTCGAGGGCCAGCGCACGGCGATCGGCCGAGGGTTCGACGACCAGCACCGTGGTGCCGGGCAGTGTCCGCGCGGCCAGGAGTCCGGCCATACCGACCGCACCCGCGCCGTAGATCAGGATCTGCGAATCCGGTTCGGGGGCGAGCACATTCAGGATCGCGCCCGCGCCGGTCTGGAAACCGCAGCCCAGCGCGGCGGCGACGACCGGATCGGTGTCGGCGGGGACGACGATCGTGTTGTCCGCGGTGCTCAGCGCGTACCCGGCGAAACTCGACTGCCCGAAGAAACCGTCGCGCACGCGCGTGCCGTCGACGGTGATGCGGGGCGAGCGGTCGGCACGGCCGCCGAACTGGTTCAACGCGGTGGATCGCGCACAGTACGGCAGCCGGCCGAGACGGCAGTTGCGGCAGTTCCCGCAGTGCCGGAAGGTCAGCACCACCCGGTCGCCGGGCCGCACACCCGTCACCTCGGCGCCGACGGTCTCCACCACACCCGCGCCCTCGTGGCCGAGCAGCACCGGGCGGTCGGACGCGCCGGCGGCGCGGGAGACCAGATCGGTGTGGCAGATGCCCGACGCCTCGATCCGGACCAGGATCTCGTCGGCGCGCGGCTCGTCGATCGCGACGGATTCGAGGCTGAACGGAGCCCGCGGATCACGCGACAGCGCGGCAGTGGTCAGCGGCACGGCTCAGACCCGCTCGAGCAGGAAGTAGAAGAATTCGCCGCCGGCCAGCACCAATTCGGGGCGGCCGTTCATGATGCCCATCAGCGTGTTGTCGTCGAGGCGCTTGAAGTGGTCGAACACCGCGCGGCCGTCGTAGACCATGGTCGCGGTGACCTCGCCGCGGAATTCGATATTCCACAGCGTGGCCTTGCCGCCGCCCAATTCGACATCGGAGAACAGCGTGCCGTCCTCGGCGCGGCAGATCAGCGGTTCGGCATCCATCGTCGAATGGAAGGTCTTGCCGTACCAGCCGCTCTTGTCGAGTGCGCGGCACAGCGGATGTCCGGTGCGGAAGGCGGCGCCTTTCCATTCGCCGAGGATGTCCTCGGCGCGTACCACCGCGAGGTCGGCCCACAGCCGGTCCAGCTCGTCCGTCGTTACCCCGCTCGATTGCGCCGCCAGCTCGCGCCAGCGTTCGGTCGTCCCGGTCATCGCTTCCTCCACAGTTTCCCGAACCAGTTGGTTCGGAAACCTACACCCGAACCAAGTGGTTCGGCAAGATAGGATCCGCGGTATGCGCGCAGCAGGCCATGCCACCAGGGAGCGAATCCTCGCCGCGGCCAAGGCGGAGTTCGCCCGCTACGGCGTGGCCGGAGCCCGGATCAACCGGATCGCGGAGGCGGCCAATGCCAGCAAGGATCGCCTGTACGCCTATTTCGCCGGCAAGGACGATCTCTACGCGGCGGTGACCGAGCAGTGGGCGACCGAGACCACCGCCGAGACCGCCCTGGACGCGGGCGATCTGCCGTCCTATGTCGGCAGGCTTTTCGATCACTATCTGCGAAACCCCGACAACGCCCGCCTGCAGGCGTGGGCGGAGATCGAACGCACCGACATCCCGGGCGCCGACGAGGCGATCCGCCGCGCGGTCGCACCCAAGATCGCCGAGATCCGCCGCGGTCAGCGCGCCGGGGTCATCACCGGCACCTTCCATCCGCTGACGCTGCTGACCCTGCTGACCGATCTCGCCCGCACCTCCGCGGTCCACGCCCTGCACGACGACGATGCCGAGGACCGGCGCGCGGCCACCGTTCTCGCGGCCCGGCGGCTGATCGCCCCCTGAGCGTGGCGCCGGTTTGCCCGCCGTGGTCGCGGGTAGCGCGAGTGCTGAGGCTCCACGCAAGCGCGGGGCTTCCACCGCCGCCACGTCGACAGGAGATCGCGATGGGTTTTCCGGAGCAGCAGCAACAGGTCCCCGGGGTGCAACAGCAGATGTCTCCGCGACCGGACTGCGGGGAGGACAGCTATCAGGGATCGGGCAAGCTCACCGGAAAGGCAGCGGTGATCACCGGCGCCGACAGCGGAATCGGCCGGGCCGTGGCCATCGCCTTCGCGCGCGAGGGCGCCGATGTGCTGATCTCCTACCTCGACGAGCACGAGGACGCCCAACAGGTCGTCGCGCTGGTGGAGCAGGCGGGCCGCAAGGCGGTCGCGGTACCTGGCGACCTCTCCGATCCCGAACACTGCAAGGCCGTCATCGACCGCGCCGCAACCGAATTCGGCAAGATCGACGTGCTGGTCAGCAACGCCGCGTATCAGATGACGCACGAAAGCCTCGACGAGATCTCCGGCGAGGAATGGGATTACACGTTCAAGCTCAATGTCGGCGCGCTGTTCCATCTGGTGAAGGCGGCCGTTCCGCATATGCCGGCGGGCGGCTCGATCATCGGCAGCTCCTCGGTGAACTCCGATATGCCCTCACCGACGCTGGCGCCCTACGCCGCCACCAAGGCGGCGATCGCCAACTTCTGCGCCAGTCTCGCGCAGATGTTGGGGGAGAAGGGAATTCGCGTCAACAGCGTGGCGCCCGGTCCTATCTGGACGCCGCTGATCCCGTCCACCATGCCGGTGGAGAAGGTGCGCAACTTCGGCGACGACGTCCCGCTCGGTCGGGCCGGGCAACCCGCCGAGCTCGCCGCCTCCTATGTGCTGCTGGCCTCCGACGACGGCAGCTACATCTCCGGCGCGCGGCTCGCCGTGACCGGCGGCCGGCCGATCCTCTGATCGGCCCGTCAATCGGTCCGGCCGTGGCCGGTCCCGGGCGGCGGAGCGGACTCCGGCCGTCCCGGCTGCGGAGAGCCCTCGAACAGGATGGGACGGTCGGCCGGGCCGAGGAACAGGCCGAACAGCAGCATCGCCGCGCCGAGGCCCAGATGCAGCCAGTTGTCCGCGGTGTTGACCGGAATGACGTTCGCGGTCGACTCCTTGTCCACGACCAGTCCGTACACCCACAGCGCGAGATAGACGACACCGCCTGCGATGAGGTAGGTCCGCGCGGTCATCGTCGTGCGGCCCATCGCCAGACCCGCGACGCCGAACACCAGGTGCACGGTGTTGTGCAGCCCCGAGACCTGGAACACCCCGAACAGTTCGGCGCCGGAATGGTGCCCGCTCCAGGTGAGCATGTCGTAGTTCGTGGTCACGCCCGGAATGAACCCGAGCACCCCGACCACCAGGAACGCCGCCCCGACCAGATAGGCCGCGGCCTGCACCGGGGAAACCCGCGCCCGATGCCGAGGTACAGATGCGGTGGCCATCGCTGCTCCCTTCGAGTGCCGACGATTCGCCCGTATCTCCGAAGGTAACCGCACCGGACCGCCGCAAACAGCGCGAAGCAGTTACAACCCGGTGAGCGCGGGTATGGCGCACACAGACCTGGGCTATCGCCAGGACCGGTCCGCTTCGTCCGCCACTCTTCGTCTCCGAGGTGACCATGCATATCCGATCCGGCACAGATACGGCCGGGACGAGTGAACACGACCGCATCGCACACCCGTGGGGAACACGAACTCCGTACGGCCCCGGCCAGGCGTGGCCGGAGCGCGTGGATATGTTCCTGGCCGAAGGTGTGCGCGAGGACATGGTGGAACGCTGGGTGCCGACCGCCTCGGTGCTGCACTCCAACGGCGACGCCATGGATATCGCCGTGCACGAGGGACGCATCGTGGGAGTGCGCGGCCGCGCCGGGGATCGGGTCAACCGCGGGCGGCTGGGACCGAAGGACCTCTTCGGCTGGCAGGCCAACAATTCACCCGACCGGCTGACGGCCCCGCTGGTGCGCCGGCGCGGCAAACTGGTCGAAACCGATTGGGACACAGCCATGTCGATGGTAGCCGAGCGGACCCGCGAGCTGCTGGGCGAGCGCGGGCCGGGCTCGATCGGCTTCTACACCACCGGGCAATTGTTCCTGGAGGAGTACTACGCGCTGACCGTCCTGGCCCGGGGCGGCATCGGCACCAATCATCTCGACGGCAACACCCGGCTGTGCACCGCCACCGCCGGTGAGGCGTTGAAGGAATCCTTCGGATCCGACGGGCAGCCCGGCAGTTACGCCGACGTCGACCACGCCGACGTGATCGCGCTCTACGGCCACAACGTCGCCGAAACCCAGACCGTGCTGTGGGCGCGCATGCTCGATCGCCTGCGCGGCCCGAATCCGCCCGCCCTCGTCTGCGTCGATCCGCGCACCACGCAGGTGGCGCGCGCGGCCACCGTCCATCTGGCGCCGCGCCCGGGCACCAATGTGATGGTGATGAACGCGCTGTTGCACGAGCTGATCCGCAACGATTGGATCGACCGCGACTACATCGACGCGCATACGGTCGGATTCGACGAACTGCGCAAACAGGTCGCCGACTGCACGCCCGAACGCGCGGCACAGGTCTGTGATGTGCCGGAGGCCGATCTGCGGGCCGCGGCGCGGATCATCGGCACGGGCGAGCGGGTGCTGTCGACCGTGTTGCAGGGCTTCTACCAATCCCATCAGGCCACCGCGGCCGCGGTGCAGGTCAACAACATTCACCTGATTCGCGGCATGCTCGGGCGGCCCGGCTGCGGCGTCCTGCAGATGAACGGCCAGCCCACCGCGCAGAACACCCGGGAATGCGGGGCCGACGGCGATCTGCCAGGATTTCGCAACTGGGCCAACGATTCTCACGTCGAAGAACTGGCCCGGCTGTGGAATGTCGACCCGCAACGCATACCGCACTTCAGCGCGCCGACGCATCTCATGCAGATCCTGCGCTTCGTCGAGGACGGGTCGATCCGCTTCCTCTACGTCAACGGCACCAATCCGGCGGTGTCGCTGCCCGAACTCGCGCGCGTTCGCGCCCTGCTGTCGCAGCGGCGGCTGTTTCTCGTCGTGCAGGACATCTTCCTTTCCGAGACAGCGCAACTGGCGGATGTGGTGCTGCCCGCGGCGACCTGGGGTGAGAAGACCGGCACCTTCACCAATGCCGACCGCACCGTGCACCTGTCGGAGAAGGCCGTCGAGCCGCCCGGGGACGCCCGGCCCGACCTGGACATCTTCCTCGACTACGCCCGCCGCCTGGATCTGCGCGACGCCGACGGCGCACCGCTGCTGCCGTGGCGGACGCCGGAGGAGGTGTTCGAGCAGTGGAAGCGGTGCAGCGCGGGGCGCCTGTGCGACTACTCGGCCATGACCTACGCGAAACTTCGCGCGCGCGGTGGCATTCAATGGCCGTGCACCGAGGAGCATCCGGACGGCACCGAGCGGTTGTACGCCGACGCGACATTCCGTGCGGCGCCGCAGGATTGTGAAACCTACGGTCGCGACCTGATCACCGGTGCTCCGCTGGAGCCGACGGAGTATCGCGCGCTGAACCCGGAGGGCCGCGCCGTGATCAAGGCGGCGCAGTACCTGCCGCGGCACGAGACGCCGAGCGAGGAATATCCGTACGCGCTGATCACCGGTCGTACGCTCTACCACTTCCACACTCGCACCAAGACCGGCCGCGCACCGCAACTGCAGGCCGCCGCGCCGCAGGTGTGGGTGGAGATGGCGGCCGAGGACGCCCGGCGGGAGGGATGGGACGACGGCGACCTGCTGCGCATCCGCACCCCACGCGGGCAGGTGACGGCCCGGCTGCGCACCGGCGCCATCCGCTCCGGCGTGGTCTTCCTTCCGTTCCACTACGGCTATTGGGATACCGCGGCCGGGGATCGCCCCGCCGGCAAGGACGGCACCGCCGCCAACGAGCTCACCCCCACCGAGTGGGATCCGGTCTCGAAACAACCGCTGTTCAAGTCCGGCGCCGCCGCTGTGGAACTCGTCCGGCCCGCCCGGCGATCGGAACGTGTCACCACACCGGCGGTCGAACTGGAGCGGAGTGCGCGATGAACGACCTGGACGCCATGCTCGCCGAGATACACCGCAGCGAGACCCATCTGGGAAAGCTGCTGATCCGCACCGCCGACCGGCACCGCACCGATCACGAGGTCCACCACGTGTGCCGGGACCTGCTGGTCTGGACCGACGACCATCGCCGCAAACTGGCCGCCGTCGGGGAAGACCGCGGTCTGCATCTGGACCCTTCGCCGGTGACGGCCGCCGGATCGGTGGAATCGGTCCGGAGGGCGCTCGGCACCCTGGTGGGGCGCCGCCATGCGCCCGCCCTGCTGTTGCTGCGCGATCTGCGCGAGATTAACAGCTACGCCGCGGTGGTCTCGGTGAACTGGGAAATTCTGGCGCAGGCGGCACAGGCGGGGCGAGACAGCGAACTGCTGGAACTGGCCTCCGACTGCCATCCGGAGACGTTGCGGCAAATGCGCTGGGCCAACGCCAAGATCAAGGAGACCGCGCCGCAGGCCGTCGCGACGCCGTGAATACCGCTGCCCACGGCGGGTATGCGCCCGCTATGACTGCCTCGATAGAGCAGTTGCTCCACACGCTCACCAAGGTGGTGAACGCGCTGCTGGCCCACGAGATCGACTTCGCGGTCGGCGGCGGTTGTGCGGTCTACGCCCGCGGTGGTCCCGCGAGCGACCACGATGTCGACATCTACGTCAAACCCGTCGACGCCGGCCGCGCCCGCGACATCCTGACCGCATCCGGGCTGCACGCCGTCGACCCGCCCGAGGACTGGCTGACCAAGGTGTACGACGGAAATACGCTGGTGGACTTGATCTTCCGGCCCAACTACCGCAACGTCGACGACGATCTGCTGGGCCGCGCGACCTGGATGCGGATCGGCCCGGCGGCGGCTCCGGTGCTCAGTGGCACCGATCTGATGGTGGACAAATTGATGGTCCTCGACCCGCACCGGCTCGATTTCACGCGGTTGCTGGCGATCGCCCGGGATCTGCGGGAACAGGTCGACTGGCGGCGCGCGCGGGAAGAAACCGCGGTGTCGCCGTACGCGCGGGCGTTTCTGGCGCTGATCGAGGATCTCGGAATCGGAGGTGAGGTCATGGCTCAGGACTCGGGCGACGAGGTGTTGCCGCAATATCTGGTCGCGAATCTGCGGCGGGCTTTCGCGGAGGACCCGCGCACCGCCGAACTCGGCGTGCAGGTGACCATCCGCGGCGCCGTGGTGGTGCTGTGCGGGGAGGTCGGCAGCGAACAGCAGCGCAGCGATCTGGAGGACATTGTGCGCGAGCACGCGCCGAAACTGCGCATTCACAACGATATTCGGGTTACCTCCACGCAGGCGCCCACCGTCGATCACGAACGGCTGAGCTGATGACGGGCGCCGAACGGACGACGGACGGGGTGGTACGCATCGCGGCGGTGGCCGATATCCACCTCGGCGCGGAATCGCAGGGGACCCTGCGCCCCGCATTGGAACGACTGCCCGAGGAGGCCGACGTCCTGCTGGTCGGCGGCGACCTCACCCGGCACGGCACTCTCGACGAGGCGCGGGTGGTCGCGACCGAACTGGGGGACCCCGGTGTGCCCGTGATCGCGGTGCTCGGCAACCACGATCACCATTCCGATCGGCAGGACGACATCACGGCCCTGCTGTGCGATCACGGGATCCGGGTCCTGGAAGGGACCTCCACCACGGTGACCGTGGGGCCTCACTCGCTGGGCGTCGCGGGCACGAAGGGATTCGGCGGCGGCTTCGCCGGAAAGTGCGCGAGCGTCTTCGGCGAGCGGATCATGCGCGAATTCGCCTCCTACACCGTCGATCTCGCCGACGCGCTGCACGTCGCACTGTGCCGGCTGGACACCGATGTGAAGGTCGCGCTCACCCACTATTCACCCTGCGGGGACACCCTGCACGGCGAGCCGCCCGAAATCTATCCGTTCCTGGGCTCGTATCTGCTCGGTGAGGCGATCGACACCTGCGGCGGCGCCGATCTGGCGATCCACGGGCACGCCCACGCCGGATACGAGCGCGGCACCACACCGGGTGGGGTGCGGGTGCGCAATGTGGCCCAGCCGGTGATCCGCGCGGCGTACACGGTCTACGATCTGGAGGTACCGGAGCGGGCGGCGACGTCCGGTGTTCCGGCCGAGTCGGCCGAGGCCGCGCGGACTCCGGCCTGACGAGCAATTGCGGTGTTATCCGGTTGGGAAGTGCCGCCGAACTTCTGGCAATTCCCTCCGGGCTGCGGAATCATTTGTGGAGAATACTCATCGGCGGGTGCGGGCAACTGCCGCCCGAGCGGCAGGAATTCCCTTCCCGCCGATGCGGGGAAGGATTGTTCCGGGCGATCGCGAGGCGAATTCGCGCGGCCGCCCGGCTCGGGAAGGTGGAGGCGGTCCCGCTCGGGCACCGGCCACGACGCACCCCGGAGCCCGGTGGGAAGGCTGCTGCCGCGGAGGGTTTCGCAGTACCGCTGAGCTCGCCGGACCACACCTGATGAAGATCGACGAGCGGGCCGCCGCACGCACAAACTCACGTACATTCGACCGTGCAAATGTGCTTGCATCCGTAAATGTGTCCGTAAATCACGTAACAATGCGCGCGGTTGCGCATTGTTGTTGTTCTGGCTAATGTGTCCGCATCCCGGTGGCGTACATGTGACGTTTTCCTTCGCAGGCGATGTGTCGCTGCCTGTGTCCACATGTGATCGGGTGCGAGCGTGTACTGCGGGGAGGAATGCGGTAGATATCGGACAAGGGGGAACAAAGATTGGTATTCGATGACAATAAATTCTGCATCGGTGAATATTCGAGGATATCGGGGCAGGGATATCGCGACCGGTGCCGGTAGACCCGCGCTGCTGTTCAGCGCGGTCACGACCGCCATGCGGATGCGTCCGTACGCGACGGTGTCGAGCATGCACGACAGCCGGACCTTCGGCGACCTGCTCGCCGAGGTCTCGGACAAGGCCGCGCGATTCGATACGGTGTTGCGCCGTCCGCGGGCGAGAGTCCTTGTGGCCCTCGGGAATTCGCCCGGATACATTTCGACGATGCTGTCGCTGCTCGCCCGCGGCGACATTCCGGTGCTCGCCAATCCGGCACTGCCGCTCACCGCGATGCGGGAGCTGATCGAGGAGTGCGGAATCGACGCCGTGGTCGCCTCCGGGCAGGCCGGCGGAATCCGGCTCGACGAGCGATCCTGGGCGCAGCGCACCGATTTCGACGGCGACCGCCCGGCCCTGCACCGCGATACCGAACTGTGCCGCGTCGCCTCCGCGCCGTCGCGGCGGCTGGTCTGTCTCGAATACTCCGCGACCGCGGTCCTCAACGCCGCCACCGCCTGGGTCGGTGCGAGCAAACTGCGGGAATCCGATCGGACGCTGTGTTTCGCAGGCCTGTTCGGGCGCTTCGGATTTCACACCGCCACCGTCGCCAACCTCGTCGCCGGCGCCGATCTGGTATTGCCGGCCGGAACCCACGCGCCGGGCAACATTCATCGTCACCTGGCCGCGGAATCGCCGACGGTACTGGTGGCCGAACCCGCCGTCTATCAGGCCATGGTGCAGGGCACCCGGGAGGATCTGTCGGCCGATGTCGCCGCGGCACTGCACCGGATCCGCCTGCGGCTGTCCCCGCATTCGGTCGCGTCCTCGGTGGCGGCACGGGTGCGGGCGGTATCAGGGCCGATCACCATCTGCTACGGCCTGGACGAAACCGGTCCGGTCGCATACGGCTTCGACGCCGCGGACGGGGCGTCCGGTGTCCATCTGCTGTCCGGGGTCCGCATGGAGGCCCGCTCTACCGACGGCGAACAGTACGCGCACGTGCACACCAAATCCCTGGCGACGACCTACCTCAACGATCCGGTCGAATTCGAACGCTGCCTCACCGGCGACGGCAGCTATCTCAGCCGCAGCCTGGCCGGCCTGCCCGCGTCGGTCGTCGACGCCGGCTGACCGGCGACGGCCGTAGTTCATCCGCGCCGGGTGATGCCGTCGTCGCGCGGGCGATACACAGTCGATGCGCCGGTGCTCGACGTCTCGTGAGCACCGGGACCGATCGGCCGGTGAGGAGCCACGGTGGCGAATCGACGATCTGAGCGGATGCGGGGTCGTGCCGCGGCGGCGTGGCGCTACGTCCGCACGGCGCCGTGGACGTTCTCGTGGTTGGCGCTGCTGCTGGTGACCACGATCGTGCAGCATGCGGTGTCACTCGACGATTTGAAGATCATTCTGGGTGAGCGCTCGACGAACCTGTCGAACCTGAAGAGCGATCCGCTCCACGCCCTGGTGACGAGCCTGCTGTGGGTCGCCGGCTACTTCTGGCTGCCGTATCTGGTGCTGTACTGCGTATTCCACGCACCCGCCGAGCGGTGGCTGGGCGCCCTGCGCTGGGCGATCGTCGGATTGCTCGCCCACGTGGGCGCGACCTACATCAGCGAGGGACTGCTGGGCTGGGCGATCCGGCACGGATACGCCGACCCCGCCCTCGTCGACGTGCGCGATATCGGCGTCAGCTACTTCCTCGCCGGCATCATCGGCGTGCTGACCTACCACATCGCGTATCCGTGGCGGTGGGCGTATCTCGTGGCGGCTACGGCCTGTTTCGCCGCGCCGCCGCTGATCCATTTGACCTTCACCGGAATCGGCCACTTCTCGGCCTTCCTGATCGGGCTGGCGTGCTACCCGCTCACCCGGAGCCGCACCGCTCCGACGTGGAATCCGGCGCAGGCCCGGCGCGACCGCCACCGTCGCGCGCGCGCAGTCTAGTTCATCGGCGCGCGTCCGGAAGGCGAAGTGGCGCTGAGTGTTTGCGGCGTGCTAAGAGAGTGGACGTGTTGTGGTCTGCGCGTGTTCATCTCCACCCTCGTGTGTCGGTACCGGCGCCCCCTCGCGGGAACCGGCGTTTCGCGTGGTGACCGGAGATATCGCGCGCACCCGGATCGCCGTGCCGGCCCGATCGGCCCGATCGGCCTCGGACACCGCCGACACCGCGACGAGAACGACCGCCTACCGCGGCGACCTGGACGGGTTGCGCGGTGTGGCGATCGCGCTGGTGGTGGTGTTCCACATCTGGTTCGGCCGGGTATCGGGCGGCGTGGACGTCTTCCTGGTGCTGTCGGGATTCTTCTTCACCGGACTGCTGGTGCGCCGCGCCGAACGGGGAGCCGTCGGCATCGGGTTCACTGTGCGCCGGACCGGGCGGCGGCTACTGCCGGCAATGGTCGTCGTTCTGGCCGCCGTCGTCGCCGCGACCGTGTACACGCGGCCCTACACACAGTGGTCGGATCTGGCGGGACAGACCCTGGCCTCGCTGTTCTACTACCAGAACTGGCGGCTCGCGACGAGCTGGTCGGATTATCTGGCCGCCGACCCGTCGGTGAGCCCGCTGCAGCATCTGTGGTCGATGGCCGTGCAGGGGCAGTTCTATCTGCTGGCCCTCGTCGTGGTGGCGGCGGTCGCCACCGTGCTGCGCCGCACCGGCCGCACCGCCCTGCTGCGCCCGGTCCTGGCCGCTCTGATCGCACCGGCGGCCGCCGCGTCGCTGCTGTACGCGACCCACGGGGCGGCCACTCATCAGGGCTGGAACTACTACGACAGCGGCGCGCGGCTGTGGGAACTGCTCGCCGGGGCGGCGCTGGCACTGGCCGGACCGGCCCTGCTGCTGCCGCGGATGCTGCGGGCGGTGACGGCGCTCGCCGGCGTGCTGGGCGTGCTCGCGTGCGGCTGGCTGATCGTCGACGGCGCCAACCGCTATCCCGGTCCCGCGGCGCTGGTGCCGGTCCTGGCCGCGGTGGCGGTGATCGTCTCCGGCAACAATGTCGCCGCGGCACAGATGCCGTGGCCCAATCGAATTCTCGCCTCGCGGGTGGCACAGTGGCTCGGCGAGGTCGCCTATCCGCTGTATCTGTGGCACTGGCCGATCCTCATCTTCTATCTGGCCGAATCGGGTCGTCCGCACGCCGGGCTGCGCGACGGCGCGCTGGTGGTCGCGGTGTCGCTGCTGCTGGCCTGGGCGACGCACCGGCTGATCGAACAGCCGTTGCGGTTGGGTGCGCGCGGGATGCCGGTGCCGATCGCCTCGCGGCTGTATCGGCGCGGCGCGGGCACGGTGGTGTGCGTGGTGGCCGTCGTCGTGGTGGGGGCCACGGGTGCGTGGCAGTTCGGCGTGGTGCGGATGCACCCGGCGCAACCGATGCGGCCGCTGGATCCGGTGCTGTATCCGGGTGCCGAGGCGCTGGCGGCAGGGGCGCCGACACCGCAGGCCCCCATGCGGCCCACCGTCCTGCAGGCTCCGGGCGAACTACCGCCACCGACCCTCGACGGATGTATCGCCGACTGGGACACCCGCGAAGTGGTCACGTGCACCTACGGCGATGCGAACGCCACCCGCACACTGGCGGTGGTGGGTAGTTCGCATGCCGAACACTGGGTTCCGGCGCTCCAGGAGCTCGCCGCGCAGTACTCGTTCCGCATCCGGGTGTATCTGAAGATGGGCTGCCCCCTCACCCTGGCCGACGACGCCACCTACAAGGGGGAACCGATTCCCGACTGCCGCGACTGGTCGCGCGCGGTGCTGGACCGCCTGGCCGCCGACCGGCCGGAGTGGGTGTTCACCACCGGCAGCCGGCCCCGCGCCGGAACCGGGGACGAAACACCGCCCGAATACGTGGACGTCTGGTCGGCACTGGCCGCACGCGGCCTCGACACCATCACCATCCGCGATTCACCGTGGTTGCGCCACAACGAGATTCGCTACGCGGCGGCCGACTGTCTGGCCGGCGGTGGCGACCCGGTCAGCTGCGGTATGCGCCGTAGCGATGCGCTCGACCCGGTCGATCCCCAGCTCGAACCGGCCTCGCGGTATCCGAATATCTTCCCGATCGATCTGAGCGATGCCTTCTGTGACGCGTCGATCTGCCCCGTGGTCGCCGGCAATATCCTGATCTACCACGACGAACACCATCTGACCTCGAGCTATTCGCGCTCGCTGTCCGGGGCGCTGGGCCGGCAGTTGCGGCCGTTGCTGCATTGGTGGTAGTGCTGCGCGTCACGTGGGGCGACAGGGCGGCTCGATTGCCAGTACGGTATTCACGAGTGGCTCGAGCAGGAGGTGCCCGCACGTGCTGGGCGTTGGACAGGGTGGGGCGCGCCGGTGGGTCATGGCCGGGGTTCTCGCGGTCGTCGTCGCTGGGATCGGCTTCGGTTCCGTGGAACCGGCGGCACCGGATGGGCATGCCGGCCCGGCGGTGCCCGGTCTGATCACTCAACCGGCCGAAGCCGGTGTGCCGATCCGGATCGCGTACGGCCGCGAGGCCGATACCTTCGGTGACCTGTATCTGCCCGCCGGTGGGCCGTTGTCCGGATCCTCCGGCCGGTGTCCGGTGGTCGTGCTGATCCACGGCGGCGGCTGGGCGCAGTACCGCGACCTGACCCAATTCGCCGCGCAGGCCCGGCAGCTCGCCGAATCCGGTGTCGCCGTGTGGAATATCGAGTATCGGCGGGTCAACGGCGCCGGCGGCTGGCCGGTGACGCTGACCGACGTCGACGACGCCGTCGGCGCTCTGGCCACGGTCGTCCAACAGCGCGCCGGCGGACGGCTCGATCTGGACAACGTCCATCTCGCCGGTCATTCGGCGGGCGGGCAGCTGGCGGCGTGGGTCGCGGGCCGCCGGACCGACGGAGCCGCCGCCTTGCGCGGGCTGCACATTCGCAGTGTGACGTTGATGGCGGCCGTACTGGATCTCGACTACGCGGTAGCCCACGGCAACGACGGTTTCGCGCGCAAACTGCTGGGCGGTCTGCCCGACGAGGTGCCCGACCGCTACCGTTACGCCTCTCCGATCGTCAATCTTCCCAGGGGCGTGCACATCACGGCCGTGCACGGCGACGCCGACCGGGTGGTACCGGTCGAACAGAGCCGCCGTTACGCCGAGGCCGCTCGCCGCGCCGGCGACCCCACCGACCTGCACGTCCTGCCCGGCGTCGGGCACGCCGAATTCACCGATCCCGGGTCGGCGGCATGGGCGGTGGCGCGGGTGGCGATCCTCGCGAGCATCGCGGAATCGGCGTAGCCGGGCACTGTCCCTGCCCCCGGTCGCCGCGACCGATAGTGTGGGTTCGTGACGATCGCGGACAGACAGTACGGCGGCCGTGCGGTGACCGAACGCCGGGCCGAACGCCGTCAGCGCTTCGTCGTCGCGGCGACGAAGGTGTTCGCCGAACGGGGCTACGCGAACTGTTCTCTCGCCGATGTGTGCGCCGCGGCCGGGCTGTCGAAACGACAGTTCTACGAGGAGTTCCAGACCCGTGAGGATGTGCTGACCGCCGCCTACGACCGGGTCCAGGACGAGGCCGCCGCGGCGGTGGTGCGGACGCTGGGCACGCTGTCGCCGGCCGATCCGGCTCGGGCGATGGCGGTGGTGCTGTCGGCCTATCTCGACTCGATCACCTCCGACCCGTACCGGGCCAAGCTGGCGTTCATCGAGGTGGTGGGCGCGAGCGACCGGATGGAGCAGCATCGCCGCGAACGCCGGCACGGCTGGGTCACCCTGCTGGAGATGGTGGTGGTCCCGATCGCGGGCCCGGGCGCGCGCCTGCGGGGTGACGCCGCCCTCTCGGCGAGTGTGCTGATCGGGGCGGTCAACGGCCTGGCCCACGAATGGTTGCTGATGCGGCCCCGACCCGACGTGAGCGAGCTGACCGACCTGCTCATCCCGGTCGCCCTGTCGTTGATCGAGACGTAAACCGCCACGACGGTCGTCGCGACTGTTCGGCGGTGCGTTGTTCCAGCACTCAGCCGTCGTCGCGCATCGACTGATCCGGACCTAGCGCGCGGGATCGAGTGAGTCGAGTTCGGCGCGCAGCCGATCGACCTCCGCGGCGACCTCGTCGCGCAGTTCTTCGCGTTCGGCCAGGCTCAGTCGCAGACTCTCGATGGTCTCGTTCATCGCCGCGAGTCGCCGGTCCGCGCCCTCGAGATGCCATTCGAGCACCGACCGCCGGTCGACGTCGGTACTGGCCGAACCCACCCACTCGACCAGAAAGTCCAGCCACTGCGGTTGCTTCGGCATCGGCTCGTCGTCGTTCCAGCCGCGGCGCAGCGCGGGCTTGGGGGAGAGAACACGCTCACTGTCGCCGCCGTCGGCGGTGGGGGCGTGCAGCTGGATGAGGCTCAGCTTGCCGGCGCTGGTCACCACCGCGGTCACCCGATATCGCCCGGCGAGATGCATTCTGAGTTCGGCGGTGCCGCGGCCGTCGGCGTCCATCGCGCCCAGCCACGGCCCGTGGGCCGCGCTGAGAATCGATTCGAGGATGCCGAGCTGACCGACGCCGCGTCGCAGCCGGGTCGCTCGCTTGCGCAGCTCCTCGGTCGTGGCGGTCATCTGATCCCAGTGCATACCCACGAACATAGTGGCCCCGCCGCGCCGGTTCCCCACCTCCGGTGAAGTGGGGAACCGTCCCGATTACTCCGCAGGGGTCGCGGCCTGCGCACTTCCGCTGGAAAGCGCCTTCACCAGATCGGTGATGCCGGACGAGGAGCCGGTGCCCGTGGGGTCGGGCTCGCCGGGCGCGACCACCGGCGTCGCCGAGGTGGCGTCCGCCGCCGCGACGCCCGCGCCGCCGCACAGCACGGCCGCTGACGCGGCACCGATCAGGGTGAGAGTTCCGAGTTTCTTCATTCGGATGAGGTCCTGTTCCGTGGATGTCGTTGTGAATGCGGCTGCCGCATCGTCCAATTCACTACATCCGGGTGGATCCGGACAGCCCCGAGTGTCCGGGGCAGCAGCGCCGGGGGCCGACACGCGCGTCTCGGGCGTCCCGGTCGTGCCCGAAGGCGGGCGCCCTCGCCGTCATCCGCCGAGATTTCTGGAGTTTCGCCGCCGGTTCGGCGGCGATCGTTTGTGCACTGTCCGGGCTTCGGGCAGACCTGTCGGCGACGACCCCGCGAGCCCGTATCGTGAAGTCCGGCAGCGCAATACCGAGTTGGTCTCCGGTAGCGGCACTGCCGCTCCAGAGGTTGCCGAAGAGGATTCCGTTCCTGCGCGCATTCCTGCGCCGGAATTCGAGGTGTCCGACGCCCCGACCCGTCGGCCACGCCGGCGACCTCTGCGGGCCGGGGCGATGGACCGACCGATCGCCCCGGCCCCTTGCTTTCGGTGAACGGATCGGCGGCGCCGGACGGAAGGCGCACGGTCGCGCACTTCGACGAGCGCAGTGCGACCGAAAATGATGGCTGCGGCGCTTCGGGCCGTTGTCTCGGGCCTCGATAAATGGAGTGAAAACTCGGAGGGATCGCTCGGCGGCCCCGACCGGGGCCTGCTGATCAATGGTAGGAACCGCCGAGCGAATGTGACACCGGCCGCGCATTTCGGCGTCACGATTTTCAGAATAGTCCGGGCGAGACGACCAATTCGATTCTTTTGTTCGCGGTTGGAAAACCGACAACCCGCGGTCTGCGCCGGGACGTGCGCGATCACATTTCGGTCGTTGTGCCGAGGTGTATCCGTGCGCCGGCGTCGGCTGCCGACCGGATATCGGGCAGGTTCACCGCCGCCCACGCGCGCGCGAAGAGGTGCCGGCCTCGGCAGATCGCATCGAGGTCGAGGTCGGCGCTGCGCCCGTCGGAGCTCATT
This sequence comes from Nocardia sp. 852002-20019_SCH5090214, assembly GCF_001665865.1. Classification (NCBI taxonomy): domain Bacteria; kingdom Bacillati; phylum Actinomycetota; class Actinomycetes; order Mycobacteriales; family Nocardiaceae; genus Nocardia; species Nocardia sp. 852002-20019_SCH5090214. Next base: position 30,017 of record NZ_LZMK01000380.1, read on the forward strand.
CGTCCGACCGACCCCAGCAGCTCGATTCGCTGCGCACCGGGCGCCGGCCGGACGCAGTGATGACTGAATTCGGCGTGCAACGTGCGCACCATACCGGGGTCTCCCAGCCAGGACACCACGGCTCCCGCGGTGAGAGCCAGTCGCATCAGCCCGGGCGCGGTTCCGATACACAGAGGTTCGTCAGCGCGTGCGACCCGTCCGTCGACCGTGCCGGTGACCGCGACGTACTGCTGCAATTCCCGGCGCCGCACCGTTACCGTGTGCGGGGGCAGTCGCGTACCCGGCGCGGGTGTCCGCAACCCGGAACGAGGCCGGGGCCACCGGGCGAAACCGACCGGCCCGGCGACGTCGGCGCGGTCCTCGACCACGCGCGGATGCCGCCGGATCACGTCGATCGCCGGGCCCTCGAGCCGATCGAACGAGCGGTCGCTGAACAGGTTCGCGGAGCCGGTCTGCAGCACGCGGTCGTCTCTGTCGCGAAGGACCATGGTGACGCCGAGCGAGCGGTAGTCCGGATATCGCTCGAGCGAGTCGATGTAGAGGTCGGTTGTCAGCACGTCGCCCGCCAGCAGAAGCCGGCCGATCCGAATCGTCTGTTCGGCATGCAGAATGCGACGTGGTCGGATACCGGGCGGGAGGATGCCGAGCAGCTCACGTGCGGCGGCGAGCCAGGGCATCGCCGCGAACGTCGGCGGCGCCACGAGCTCCGAGAAGCCGGACCGCGCCGCCGCGGCCGTGCTGAAATGCGCGGCGTGCCGATTGCGCACCGCTGCCGAATACGCCCGTATGCGTTGCGCGGTCACGACATAGCGGTCGGCGGCGCGATAGCGCAACCCGATCGGGCTCCGGTTTTCGTCGGTCTGATCCGGTGCGATGGCATGCATCGGCGTCTCCTTCGCGAGCTTCGAGTCGGCAACGGATCAATTGATCGTCGAGGCGTCGTGCGGGCGGGGTCCGGAATCGGCAGAAATCTGTAGATCGGACAGCAGTGGTCACCGAACGGTTGTGGTGTCGACTTGCTCCGGAAGAAAAGAATCGGTATCGAATCGGCGGATACGGCACGGATAAGGCCAGCCTTGCATCGGAAACGATGATACGCATACAGATGCACGGTATCTTCAGGGGGTCGGAATCGGTCCGCGGCGCAATTCGGACAGCGTGTGTCTACGATGAATCGAATCTTGATTCATTGTTTCATCAGCGGTAGCCTGGTTCCGACCCGGTGATCGGATGCCGGGTCGATCCAGGGGAAGCTCATGTGGATGAATTTCGTATCGAAAAGTCCCACTGCCGCACGCCCGTTACCGCCGGGCCGATCTCGAGCCGAATCCCCCAGCGAGCGAACGGAGTTCGAACGATGCGTGCCTCCACTATCGAGGGAAACCGTTACTCGGGCCGGACGCGGGCAGGCGATCACGACGACCGGCCGTCACCGGGCGATCCCGCGACCGATCCGGCGGCCAAGCGAGCCGGTTTCGAAATCATGGCCGGAATGCTCATCGGCCGGGTGATCGAAGGACGGATTCCGCCGGCCCAATGCAGGCAACTGCTGGCGCTCGCGGCGGAGTCGGCGCGCGACGGGCTGTCGGTGGACAGCGCGACGGATGCGGTGCGGGCTGCGGTCGACAAGGTCGCGCTGGACGGCGCGGGCGGCCGGCTCGGCGATGGGTGCGAGCGGGGCGGGGTAGTCGGCCGATTGGAAATGCTGCGCAAGGATCTCGTCGCCGCCACGTCCGCGGCGCTGGTCCGGGCGCACCCGGACGGCGCCCGTCCGGCATCCATGCGGTCGCTGGCGTCGGTGATCGCCGAGAGCCGCAGTGCGGTGCCGGAACAGCGGTGCGCCTCGTATGCGGTTCTCGCCGTGGCATTTCCACCGCACCCCGACGAGTCGGTGCCGGACACCGCGGAGCAGGCGGCGCGGGAGAAGGTCGTGCGCGTGCATCGAGAACTCGATCGGCGGTGCGACCCCGCGACGACCACGACGCTCACCGAGCACGGCGGCACCATCGTCGTGCCCGCCGAGCTCGGTACACCCCGGCCGTACGACGATCTCGTCGCCGCGGTGGCCCGCGCGGCGGGTGTATCCGTCACCGCGACACTGGTCTTCGCCTCGGTGGCGGATCTACCGGGCGCCACCGATCGCGCACACGAATTGCTGGATGTCGTCCAGCGTCTGGGGCGGGGGCCGGGGCTGTATCGGTTCACCGATCTCGCCCTGGAGTATCAGCTCACCCGGCCGGGGCGAGGGCTCGAGCGTCTCAAGACCATCCTCGCGCCTCTGGAGAATCAGCCTCGGCTGCTGCAGACCCTGGTGGTGCACATCGCGGCCAATCTGAGCCGGCAGCACACGGCGTCGGTCATGAAGGTGCACCGCAACACCATCGACTATCGGCTTCGGCGGATCCAGGAATTGACCGGTTACGACCCGTCGCGACCGCCGGGGATCTGGTATCTGCAGGCCGGTCTGATAATTCGCTCGCTCGGGCACTCCGACGGTTCCGTCGGCTGACCGATCGAGCCCGGTGTCGTCCGGCAGCGTGGCCGGTGCGGAGGGGAGTCCCTGATATGGTCAGCGAGGTTGTCGAATTCGTGCAGGATGTACCGGTTCCGCTCGGGTTGCTGTGGGATGCGCTCGTCGATCCGGAAACCTATTCCCGGCTGTTCACCGGAATCGGCGGCTGCGAACGGCAGGAGACCGTCGCCGACTCGATGTCGCTGCTGTTCCGGATCGGAAGTCCGGAGTGCGGTGTGGTGACCGTTCCGGTGCGGCTCGTTCCGGGACGCCGATACGACAGTCTCGAACTGCACAGTCCGACGCTGGGGAGCATGGCGCTGATCCGTCTGCGCGCGCAGAGCGACGGCACCAGGGTGGCGGTGACCGTCTTCGCGCCCAAGCGTCTGCATCCGGTGATCGCTTCGAAAAACAATGCGGCAGTGGTGCGTTGGCTGCGAGACGGGATCGAGAAGGTGGCACAGCGCTGTCTGGCGGTGCCGACCGCGGTGTGCGACGGAACGTCGCGGTCGCCGGTTCGCCGGAAAGCCGACGTGGTGCGGCAGCTGGTAGCGGCGGGTGTCGTCCGCCCACATCGGCTCGACCACGGGCTGGGGCAGCTGCACGGACTCGCGCGCTGGGGAATCAGCCTCGCCGGCGGATACGCGGCCGCGGCGGCATGTGCGCCGCAGCGCACGGCGATCATCGACGAGCGCGTTCGTCGCAGTTTCGCCGAATTGCATCGGCGCACCGACGATATCGCCCGCGCGCTGCTGGCGCTCGGACTGGACGGATCCGAAAGTGCCGGATTGCTGGCACGCAACCACATCGGCATGGTCGAAACCATGGTCGCCGCCGGTAAGGCCGGGCTGGAACTGGTTCTGCTGCACCCCGGCATGGCCGCTCGTCAGCTGGAAAACGTGTCCCAGCGCCAGCGCCTGTCGGCCGTGTTCGTCGACGACGAGCTGGAGTCGCTGGTTCACTATCTGCATCCCGGGATCACGCGTTTCCGCACGGATCGGTCCGAGCAGGCGGCCGACCGCACCACCCTCGACGAGCTGGCAACCCTCGCGCCGGAGACGGCCTTGCGGCGGTCCAGGCCCGGCCGTCTCGTCGTTCTCACCTCCGGCTCCAGCGGTGCGCCGAAAGGCGCCCGCCGCCCCCGCACCCGCAACCTCGACCCCGTGGCGGCGATCCTGTCGAGGATCCCGCTGCGGATGGAGGAGAACATGCTGATCGCCGCCCCGCTGTGCCATACCTGGGGGTTGGCGATGCTGCAGCTCGGCACCGCGTTGCGAGCGACGGTGGTGCTACCGCGGCGCTTGGATCCCGAAGAGTGCCTGCGCTCGATCGCCGAACATCGCGTCACCACCGTCGTCACGGTCCCGCCGCTGCTGCATCGCATTCTCGAGTTGCCGGCGCATGTGCGGGCCCGCTACGACACCTCGTCGGTGAAAATCGTCGCCTCCGGAAGCGCCCCCTTGTCCGGAGCTACGGTAGTGCGCTTCATGGACGTCTTCGGCGATGTTCTCTACAACGTCTACGGCTCGACGGAGGTGTCGTGGGCGACCATTGCCACACCGCACGATCTGCGGCAGGCGCCGGCGACGGTCGGCCGGCCACCGATGGGCACCACCGTGGCGGTGCTGGGCCCCGATCTGCGACCACTGCCGGTGGGCGCGACAGGGCGGATCTTCGTCGCCAATCCGATGCTCTTCGACGGATACGTCAACGCCCCGCCGCCGGCCGAAACCGAGGACGGCATGCTGGATACCGGGGATATCGGATATATCGATGTCGCGGGCCGATTGTTCATCTGCGGCCGCGGTGACGAGATGATCATCTCGGGTGGCGAGAAGGTCTTTCCGCGGCCCCTGGAGGAGGCGCTCGAGTATCTGCCGCAGGTGCGCGAGGCCGCCGTCGTCGGGGTGCCCGATCGCGAATTCGGCCAGCGCACAGCGGCATTCGTCGTCACCCGGGAAGGCAGTGGCCTCGACGCTCGGATGGTGCGCGACTACCTTCGCACGCGGCACGGGCGCACCGCGGTGCCGCGCGATGTCTCGTTCGTTCCCGCGCTGCCGCGGGGCGAGACGGGCAAGATCGTGAAGCGGCTGCTACCCGCCCCCGAATCACCGAAGCGCTAGGCATTACCGAATCGCCAGGCTTCCCCCGATTTCGGCCGAATCGGCCCCGATCACTGTGCGCAAGAACCGCTCCTGCTCGGTGCGACCGCGGATCTCCGCCCGGATCATGCCGCCGGGCACGACTCGGGCGGTCAGGCAGCGCACGAGATTGACGGGGATGCGCAGCAGCGGATACCACGGTGGAACGAAACGCGGCAGGCCCAGATCGCGCATCGCCCGAGGGCCGAGAAAGGCGCTCGACACGGACAGATGTTGCGAGCGAGCGAGGTGTCCGCGCACGCGCCGAAAGTTCGGGTACTGCCATCGCAGCGGGTCGTCGGCCATCGGCACGGCCAGTTGCGGCGTGGTCTCGTCGGGGTTCGTGATCGCCGTGAGGCAGTGATAGAGAATTCGCACTCCGTCGCGAAAGTTCTCCGGTAGCAGTTCATCTCGTACCCCGATCAACCAGCCGACATAGCGGGTGAGATGTGCCGCGGCGGCCATTTCGCGTGGCGTCGGGACGATGCCCATGGCCATGGCGCCCACGAACGGCGCGATCAATGCGCCGACCAGAGTGGCGGCCATATCGGTTTGGTTGATCGGCAGCCCCCACTCCGCCTCGCGCCAATCCGGCATGGCGGCGACGTGCCGGCGGACGAAGGAGTGGATGAGGCGGACGCGGATCGTCGAGCGATAGCCGAGCCCGCGGTCGGCCATGCCGTCCTCGGCGGTCACGTCCAGTGCCCACTGCAGAGTTTCGGCGAATCGCCGGGCCGGGCCCTTCTCCAGCGCGCCGGTCCGGATCAGTGTCTTGTTGAATCCGGACGCGAGATAACCACCCAGGAACGACACGTCGCGCGCGATGTACAGACCATCGGCGCCTCCCATGCGGAACACCCGCTCGCCGTGCCGGACCTTTTCGCGATCCACCCAGCCGGGCGGTGTTTCGACCAGGTCGAAGAATTCGCGCAGCGGTTCGGGCGCGCCGGGGGTGTGCGCGATGCCGGCCCGCAATGCCTGTTCGAACAGTGGGCGGGTCCGGTCGGTGCCGGCGGTAACCATCCACTCGACCAGGCGATCCATCGGCTCGTCGCCGATTCGAAGCGAGTCGCCCAGATGTCGCCACTGCTCGGGCGAGGGCTTGCGCAGGCCCAGCGCGAGGGCGACGGGCCGCAGTCCGGGGACCTTGCGGGGTGAGGCGGGGTGTCGGAGTGGAATTCCGTTGTCCATCGGTGTCCCTCGCAATGCGGCCGGAATGTATCGAAGATACGAGAGTCGTTGCATTGAGTCAACAGTCGGTTCGCTCGTGATCCTTGCGTGAATGAATCAAAGAATCAATACTTGTTGCAATAGTTCATCTGCGTTAGGTTGGTGCCGGTGACGAATCGGAACCCTTTCCGGGGCAACGGGTTCGGCGACAGGAGCGCGAAGTGCAGAGTAGGCAGCCGTCGATCGCGATCGTGGGTAGCGGTTTCAGCGGAATAGGACTGGCCATCCGCCTGAAGCAGGCAGGTTTCACGAACCTGACGATCTTCGAGAGGGCCGGCGACGTGGGCGGGGTATGGCGCGACAACACCTATCCCGGAGCGGCGTGTGATGCGCCGTCACACCTGTACTCGTACTCGTTCGAGCCCAATCCCGACTGGACGCGGCGGTTCGCCGACCAAGCGGAAATTCATCGGTACCTTCGGCACTGCGCGACCCGGTACGACGTGCTGCGGCATGTGCGCACGAACGCGGAGGTGCTCGCCGCGGAGTTCGACGGCTGCACCTCGAGCTGGCGACTGAAGATCGAGGGTGGGCACACCGCTCGCGCGGATATCCTGGTGTCTGCGTGCGGTCAGCTGAGCCGTCCGGCCCGGCCCGACCTACCCGGCCTGGATTCCTTCGCGGGCACGGTCTTTCACTCGGCGCAGTGGGATCACGGGCACGTGCTGCACGGCCGTGACGTCGCCGTCGTCGGCAACGGCGCCAGCGCCATCCAGTTCGTCCCCGAGATCGCCGATCGAGCCCGAACGCTCACGGTCTTCCAGCGGCAGGCGCACTGGATCACTCCCAAACCGGATTACCGGTACCCGTGGCTGCGCCGGTGGGCGAACCGGCGGATTCCTTTGCTGCAGAAGCTTTCTCGACTCGCGGTGTTCCTGTGGTTCGAGGTCGTTCTCAATCCGATGCTGATCTCGGCCCGCGGCCGGCGGATTCTGTCGTGGCCGATCCGGGCCTGGTGCACCTGGAACTTGCGTCGCATTCGCGACCCCGAGCTGCGACGGGCGCTCGAACCGGCATACGAGGTCGGATGCAATCGAATACTGACCTCCGACGACTACTACGACGCGCTCGATCGCGCCGACACCGGCCTCACGACCAGTCCGATCGTCCGAGTGGAACCGACAGCGCTGGTCACCGCGGACGGTGTGGTGCACCCCGCGGACACGATCATCCTGGCCACGGGCTTCCGGTCGCACGATTTCGTGGCGCCGATGCGGATCGCCGGGCGTGACGGCCGGGACCTCGTCACATCCTGGCAGGGCCGTCCCCGCGCCTACCTCGGCATCACGGTGCCGGGCTTCCCGAATTTCTTCCTGATGTACGGGCCGAACACCAACGTCGGCTCGGGATCGATAGTGCACATGCTGGAAAGTCAGATGGCCTACATCGTTGCGGCGGCTCGGGAGGTGAGCCGAACCGGCTATCTGGAAGTTCGCGAGGACGCCCTCCGGAATTTCGACGACGCGGTCCAGCGCCGATTGGCCACCACCGTGTGGAACGCCGGCGGCTGTCACAGCTGGTATATCGCCGCCACCGCCGGCGGCCCCGCCAATACCAACAACTGGCCGGGGTCGATGCTCGGGTACCGCGTGCGCACCCGGCGGATCCGGACGGCCGATTACCTTGCGGCACCGCCGATCACGCCGGACGCATCGAGGGATCGCAACGGCGGCTAGGAGATTCCTGATTTGACCATGGGCACGATGGTGGTCCGGACGAAGGAGCGAGCCAGTTCGTCGTCGTTGAAGTTCATGCCGCCGTTGGGCGTCAGCAGCAGCGAATGGGCGAATCGAGCGAGGAGTTCGGCGACCGGAGCGATTGCGAACTGTCCGATCGCGCCCGCCTTCTGACTCCGCCGCAGGACGTGTTCGATATACCCGATCCCCATGCTCACCAGTTCCTGGCCGCGGACGGTATAGAACTCGACGGCTTCTTCCGGGGCGACGTCGAGCAGTTGAGTTGCCAACGGGTGCGTTCTCGTCTGGCGAATGATGAACAATACGGCTTCTTCGATTTGAATATCGACGTCGGGGGTGGATCGCACAATCCTGCCGACCTCGGCCAGGACGCGCTCGATCTCACGCTGCAAGACCGCGTCGACCAGATTTTCCTTGATTCGGAAGCGCCGATAGATCGTGACGCGATTGATTCCGGCCCGCCGGGCGATGTCGTCGAGGCTGGCGCGTCGGATACCCACCTGGAGAATCCGCTCGAGAGCCGCATCGAGTATTGTCTCCTCCAAATTGTCGCGCGTCGGCATGCACCGACAATACATAGTTTGTTGCGTTGCGGCCACTTGACAGGACCGGGGGAGCGCCTCGCCGCTGATCGCCGCACGATGTTCGGGTGCACCAATGGTGCGTTCTCCGACATGTGACCTGCCTAGCGGATGGTCGGCATCGTTTCGCTGGGCACGTGACCGACTTACCGTGGTAACAGAATCGATTGCCACCGGCGATCTGAATCGAACCCGTGTGGATGCAAAGGAGCATGCAGATGGCGGGCACCGCAGATTCTGCCGACAACGGATGTGGGTTACGCGACGAGCCGACGAGGCGAATAGTCGTCTACTTCGAAGGACACAATCCGGGCGAGCAGATAGTTTTGGAATTCGCGGCAACGTATATCGAAGCTCGCGAATTCACGGCGGCGGCATTGGCCGACGGATTGGCCATTGCGGTGGACGGAAAAGTGCGGCCGAGCCTGCGCCGACTGCCGTGTCGCCGGCTGTGGCGCTGACCCGCCGGTCGTCACCGGATTCCGGAATTACGGATGAGCATTCCGATAGGCGTGTACCACCAGAGCCGATTGCAGATGCCACAGATCTGCGAGGCGGCTGGGATCGAGACCGGTGAGCTCTTTGACTCGGCGCAGGCGATAGTCGACGGTGTTGCTGTGGATATTCAACGCCCGCGCCGTCTGCTGCCGGTGAAAATTGTTTCCGATGTGCTGGCGCAACGTTCTCATCAGCTCGGGGTGATCCGTGATCGGATCGACGATGCGCGACAGGTATTCGGTGGCGGCCCCGGGGCGCGTCAGTTGATATTCGAGAGTCAGGTCTTCGAAGCGATAGAGCCGGGGCCGGTAATGCAACCGGCACGCGATATCGAGTAGTTCGTGGGCGAGGTGGGTGGTCCGGGGGATCGAATCGATCAGGCTCGGGACCGCCACCGCGGTGACCGGTGCCCGTGCGGTCCGCCGCAAATGTTCCATCAAACCGCTCGGGACATCATCTTCCGCCTCGTCCGCCGGAACGAGTACGGTGCCGCCACCGACACCGACGAGCGGGAGCGTGCCGGGGCCGCAGGTCCGGATCACCGTCCGTTGCAGGCGCGCGACACCGTCGAGATCGGCGTGATCGGGCGGGCGGCTGATCGTAATCGCCAGTGCGACAACGGTGTATTCCTCGGCGATCGTGATCCCGGCCGCGCGCGCCGTCGCGGCTGGATTCCGGCCGCCGATCAGTAGTGCGCTCAATGCTTCCGCGGCACGGTCGGGCTCGCCTGCCGCGGCGCGCAGCCGCTCCGGATGAGACGCGGTCGCGATCACCGGCGCCGCGGAGTCGGTACTCTCCGTCTCGGGGCTGCGCGATCGGCCGTTCGCCGGCCGGCGCCCTCCCGGATCGGTTTCTGTGATCTCACGGTGGAGCGGGTGGCCTCGCAACGTTCATCCCCTGACAATGTGTTCGTCCACACGATCGGACTGCACGACATTTTAATGGTCATGCAACAGATAATCAACACTTGATTCATTGTAATTCTCGCCTATGTGGAGTAAGGCATCACAATGTCCGCGGCTGTTTCGCAGTATTGTGAAACCAACACTGTTGTAGCATTGATACAACTTTTGTATCTTCGGTGCGTACGAGTCCGACCGACAAAAATGGCTCGAAGGAGATGCGCATGAATCCGGCCGTTCCGCATCGGCACCCCGACTCACCACGCAAGGTTCCGGGCCTGCGGCCGTTGGCCGTGCTGCTCGGCATCCGGCCGCCGTCGCACGAGCGATGGCACCTGCTGGGCGAGGCGTTGTGGATCGGGGATCCGCTGATGGACGAACTCGTCGAATGGATGTTCGCCTCGGAATCGCCGAGGCTCGTGTGCTGTTCGAGAGAGCGTTGAGCGACGGAATCGCCGGTGTTCCCGAGGCGCCCGCCGAGCTGCGGGCATTCTTCGCCGAGGTCGAACGACTGCCCCCGTGGCTGGACTACGACAAGATCGCCTGTGCGGAACAGGCCTTTCGCCGCGGCGGGAGCGACGGGCTCTACATCGCGCGGGACGTGTCGTTTCTGGGCGGCTACCTCGCGTCCGGATTCAACCAGACGTTGCTGCGCACCGGAGCGCTGGAGAAGGGCCCCGGTAAGCGGTTCGCCGAAACGCTGCAGTGGGCCCTCGACGTCACCGCGGAAGGCGGCATGCTGCCGCAGGGCATCGGGTACCGATCGACCGTTCGGGTTCGGCTCATCCACGCGATGGTGCGGCGCCACCTCGCGTCGATGCCGGATTGGCGCGCGGCGGAGTGGGGGCTGCCGATCAACCAGACCGATATGGCCGCGACCCTCATCGGCGCACTGATCGCCCCCGTCGTGGGGGCCGTCGCGCTGGGGGTGGTGGTGACCCCGCGCGAACTGGAGGCTGCCGCGCACCTGGCCCGCTACGTGGGCCGGCTGATCGGAGTGGAGGAGCGGTTCCTGCCGACCGACTTCCGGGATGCCGTCCGCATCCTCTATCACAGCCTGTCGGCCATCACCAGTCCCGACGAAACCAGCCGCCGGCTCGCCCTTCCGATGGCGGATGATCCGTTGCACTGGCATTTCGATCGATTTCCCGGAATCCGCGGCAGATTCGCCCGGGCGCAACATCTGTCGATAGCGAGCACCTTCCTCGGGCCTTCGGCGATGCGAAGACTCGGGCTGCCGGCTCGCTGCCGGCCCTGGTATCCGCTGATGCGCTTCCCGGTCAATATCGTTCGTGGCATCACGGCGCGACTCACGCCCGGTGGACTCGACCGCGCCGCACGGCGCGGGCGCCGTAAGCAGGTGGCCTTCCTGCGCACCCTCGTCCCGAACGAGCCGGTCGTCGTCGGCGGCTCGATTCGGCAGGTCGGCGAAGCGGTGTAGGAGGGCGTATGGAACTCCGGCAACCGCTCCTCCGGACGCGCCGGCGGCGCAATCCCCGAGGGGTCATGCCGCTGGTGGACCATTTGCGGGAACTGCGTTACCGGCTGCTGGTTTCCCTTGTGGCGGTAGCACTTACGACGGTCACGGGTTTCGTGTGGTACGGCCACGGGGTGGCCGGCGTCGAGAGCCTGGGCGAAATCCTGCGCGGGCCCTACTGTTCGCTTCCCGCCCACGCACGCGCGCAGCTGCGCGCGGACGGTTCCTGCCGGCTGCTCGCGACCGCGCCGTTCGAACAGTTCACGCTACGACTCGAGGTGGGCCTGGCGGTCGGAGTGGTGGCGGCCTGCCCGGTATGGCTGTACCAGCTGTGGGCCTACATCGCGCCCGGGCTGCACCCGAACGAGCGTCGATACGCGATCGGCTTCGCCGGCGCCGGATCGGTGTTGTTCGTCTCCGGCGCGGTGCTCGCCTATTGGGTTGTGGCCCACGCGCTGTCGTTTTTGCTGACCGTCGGTGACAACGTTCAGATCAGCGCGCTGAGCGGCACCCGGTATTTCGGCTTCGTCGTCCGGCTCCTGGTGATCTTCGGCGTCAGCTTCGAGATGCCGTTGCTGATAGTCGGTCTCAACGCCCTCGGTGTGCTCGGCTACGACCGGTTGCGGCGGTGGCGGCGCGGAATCATCTTCGGGCAGTTCGTTTTCGCGGCGATCGTCACGCCGCAGGATCCCTTCTCCATGCTCGCGCTCGCGGCGACGTTGACCGTGTTGTCCGAGGGCGCGATCCAGGTGTCACGGATCGGCGACCGCCGCAAGGCCCGGCGCGCCGCGCGGCGCGCGGCCGAGTTGCCGGATACGGCGGCGTCCTCGGTGCCGCTACCCGAGCCCATAGCGCCGGCCGGTGAGGTGTCGCCGCGCGAATGATTCAGGTGGCGTCGGCATCGATCGGCGGAAGATCGGGCGGCGGTTCCGGCTCGGCCGTGCTCAGCCACGCGCCGGGCCGGACCACGCCGCAGTTCGCCGGATCGACGAACTCGACCGGAGCGACGATGCGGTGGCCCGCGGAAGCGACCGGCTCCGCCGGGGCGTTCTCGAATTCGCCGGTGAAGATCGAATCATCGCCGTCCAGAAGGTATTTGGTCGTGATGTCGCGCGGTGACATCTCCCGCAACTCGTTGAGCTGTGACAGGGGTTCGCGAAACCGATTCACCTCGGGCCCGAGTTCGGACCGGAGTTGTTCGGCGGTATCGCTGATGTAGTTCCGGGCCTGGCGGACGGAGTTCATCGTCCATTGGATCGCCCCCGGAAGCCGCTCCGGGCCGAGGATCACGAGCGCTGCGATGAGCAGAATTACCAATTCGGGCCAGCCGATTCCACCGAACATGCGCCGAGAGTAGCGAGAACGCGCGGCAGTCGATTCGCATCGCGCCGAAAGCTGTGCTGATGCACAGCATATTATGATTGTTTATTGCGCAACCCGAGATATTTCGCCCGACGGCTTCGCGCGGGACGATTCCGGGGATACTCTTTCGGCGCATCGAAGATCAGCCGCGCAGAGAGTTGATCGAACTCATGAATACATTCGGAAGATTGATGGCGACTGCCGCGTTCGCCGGCGGAGTGGCACTGATGGCGGGCCCGGCGGGTGCCGCGACGGGTCCGGTGCCGACGGCGACGCCGGTGGACAGCACCGGGTCGTCGATGGACGGCACCGGATCCGCGTCGTTGCTGCCGTCCGGTGGGGCGGGGTCGTCCTCCCCGGCCGCCGTCGACGGGACCGGTTCGTCGATGCCCGCAACCGGGTCCGCGATGATCGACTCGTCGCTCGGCATGCTGTGCTCGCTGACCGGCTCCGCGATGGGGTCGGCCGGCTCCTCGGCCATGTCTCTGCCGGGTTGCTCCTGAGTACGGCGAGCGCGGCTCGCTGACCAGGTTCGGCGCTGCCGTGTCCACGACTCCGGGCCGCTCGGATGCGGCCCGGAGTCGTGGTTTCACCGCTCCGGCGCGGCGTCGCGCCGGGCAGGCCGTTGACCATTCGAAGAGAGGGAGGTTGTCGTTCATGGGTTCTCTGAGCGCGACACATTGGCTCGTCATCGCGGGATTGTTCGTGGTGCTGTTCGGGGCGAAAAGACTTCCGGACGCGGCCCGAAGTGTGGGTCGATCGTTACGGATTTTCAAGAGTGAAGTACAGGAAATGCAGGCGGGTGGCGCAGGGACGCAAACCCCCTCATCCGATGGCGCGGCGGCGTCGAACGCTGTATTCGAGCCCGGCGGAAAGCTTGTGCACGGTCACGAATCCTCTTGCGGCACTGATGAATTCGGATAGTCTGGCGTCGGTCAAACAAAGTCCGCCGCGCAGAGAGTTGTTCGAATGATGAGTGCATTGAAGAAAGTGTGTGCGGCTACCGCGATAGCCGGCGGGTTGGTGATGGCCGCCGGACCGGCCGGTGCCGCCTTCGAACCCGCCCGTGGTGGGTCGCCGATCGCCGCCACCGGCTCCGGGGACACCGGTTCGTCGTTGCCGAGCACCGGGTCCGGCGGGGTGGACCAGGTGATCCAATTCGCCTGTGCCTTCGCCACGGGAATCACCGGATCGGCAGCCGGGTCCGCGGGCTCCTCGGTCCCCGACATCCCCGGCTGCAGCTGATCGGGCGAGCGCTCAGCGCTCGCTCTTTTCCGGCTGCACAGCAGCGTGCGAACGCCGGACCGCGCCGTGGTCCGGCGTTCGTGACAGTCGAACGAAATCAGCCGCGCAGAAGGTTGTTTCATCACATGCATGCTTTCGAGAAGATCTGTGCGGCCGCCGCTGTCGTCGGCGGCCTGGCGCTCGGAGCGGGAGCGGCCGGCGCCACGCCGGGTATCGCGCTCGCTCCCGCGGAGCCGTCCTCTGTGGACGACGTGCAGACAGGTTCTACGGCCGGACTGCCGTCGTTGCTCAATTCCGGTGTTCCGGATCTGGGTTCGAGCGCGGGATCGGTCGGTGCTTTTCCGGCGCTGGGAAGCTTCAGTGCCGACCTGGGCCTGTGCGGCCTGACCACCGTATCCAGTATTCCGATCTGCCCGCAGTGACACTCGGCGGTCGGCGACGGTGGCAGGTTCCGCCTCCGTCGTGACCGGTCGACGGCAATGCCCACCCCTGCCTCCGGGCCGGGGTGGGCATTGCCGTCTCCGCGGCGGGACCGGGTTGCCGGCTTCGGGCGGCAAACAATTGGGGCAGAACATCTTTCGACAGGCGAGAAGCAATTTGTAACGATGCACCAATATGCGATTCATTGTTGACCTGCGTCACTGCCGTGCATAGAGTGAGCTCCACTCGACCGCTGGCCTGCTGTCGATGAGGACGGATTTCCATGGCCGACTCCGAAGTAAATCGCCGCAAAATCTTGAAGGGCGCGGCCGCCGGCTCGCTGGCGGTAGCCGCCGCCGCGGCGGCGGGCGTTGCGCACGCGCAACCCTCGACGACGGCGAGCCCGACTCCGTCGGGTACGCCCACACCTTCCGCAACCCCGACAGCGCCGGGAACCGCGACACCGTCGCAGACGACCACTCCCGCGCCGTCGGCGACCCCCTCGACATCGGCTGCCCCGCTCACCACGGCGTCGGCTCCGGGACAGAATCGCGTCGCCATTCTGGGCGGAGGTCCCGCCGGACTGACGGCGGCACACGAACTGGCCGAACGTGGCTTCCACGTCACCGTCTACGAGCGGCGAGGGTGGGGCGGCAAGGCGCGGAGTATGGATACGCCGCTGCCGGTGGCCGGCGGCCGCAAGCCGCTCCCGGGGGAGCACGGTTTCCGCTTCTTTCCCGGCTACTACCGCTGCATTCCGGACACGATGAGCCGAATTCCCTTCGAAGGCAACAAGAACGGTGTCCGCGACAACCTCGTGCCGGCTCCGACGGTCACCGGCGAGCAGAAGGGCGGCAATATCACGATTCCCTTCGGCTTCAGCACGGGCGACGTCGCGACCGCGGCGAATCTGGAATGGCTCGTCAACACTCTGGCGGGCGGGATGTACTGGATTCCCAAGTTGCCGTACGGCGATCTGATCACCTTCGCCAAGCGGCTGCTGGTGTACTTCACCAGTTGCGACGATCGCCGGAACCAGCAGTGGGAGAAGACGCCGTTCAAGGAGTTCGCGAAGATCAAGCCGGGCTCCAACCCGAATTACCAGCTGCTCATCTCCACGCTGGCCCGAACGCTGGTCGCGGCCAACGAGAACATCGCGAGTGCGAAGACGATCTGCGGGCAGGGCGAGAACTTCCTACTCAACATGCTGGGCCGCAACAACGGTGGCCTGCATACCGACAACGTCCTGAACTCGCCGACCAACGAAGTCTGGATCGATCCCTGGATCGACTATCTGAAGCAGATCAACGTCGATCTACAGCTCGGTTTCGACGTGCAATCGCTGACGGTGAAGGACGGCAAGATCGCCTCGGCCACCCTGAAGGATCCCTCCGGTGCGACGTCGGACGTCGAGGCCGACTGGTTCGTGCTCGCGCTGCCGCCCGAGCGGGTCACCGCTCTGTTCAGCACCGAGATCCTGCAACTGGACCCCGATCTGGACAAGATCAAGAAGCTGTTCGTCGACTGGATGACCGGGATCCAGTTCTACCTCAACACCGATGAGGTCGAAGCGCCCGGCCATATCGGATGGATCGAGTCGCCGTGGCGGATGTCGGGCATCTTCCAGAGCCAGTTCTGGAAGAAGCGCCACGACATCGCGAAGGATTTCGGCGACGGGAAGGTCAAAGGCATTCTGTCGGTGGACATCTCCGACTGGCATACCCCCGGCCTGCAGAACAAGAAGCCCGCCGATCAGCTGAGCCCGGAGGAACTGGCCAAGGAAGCCTGGTACCAGATCACCAAGACCTCCGACCACATCAAGTCGAACCATCTGGTGGGCTGGTTCCTGGATCCGGGAATGGCATGGGACGGTTCGAAATACACGAACTCGGACCCGCTGCTGATCAATACGGCGGGCTCGTGGGAGAACCGCCCGGGCTCGATCACCAAGATTCCGAACATGTTCCTGGCCGGGGACTACTGTCGCAGTGAAATCGACCTCGCCACCATGGAGGGCGCGTGCGAGGCCGGTCGTAATGCGACCAACGGAATTCTCGACGCGTCCGGATCGACGTCGAAGAAGGCGATGATCTGGCCGAAGGTGACGATCAGGGAGTTCGACGGTCTCCGAAGCCAGGACGCGGGCAACTTCCGCAACGGCCGGCCGAACATCTTCGACAACTGACCGCCCGAACGCCTTCGTTCCAGCCCGCGTATCGCCGGCCCTGAATCGGTGCGCCTCGCACCGATCGGCTGATGCGCCGACTCCCGCTGGAGCGGAGTGCAGGTGTCGGGACCGGCGTCGGCCCGATACCGGCCCGAGCGGCCCGGAACTCGTCCTCCGGGCCGCTCGGATGCTCCCGCACTTTCGACTATCGAGGACAAACGAATGAAGCGTGCTGCGCTCGGTCATGTGACAGCTCTGCGGATCACGATGGCATTGCTGGCCCTCCTGTTCTCCACGGTGCCGGCCTGCGGGAGCGCCGCGGCGGCGCCCGACCGCCGGCCGGAGGTGACCGATGTCGTCATCGAGGGCCGCACGTGGCATCTCACGGTGTACTCGGCCGCGATGGACAAGGAGATCGCCGTCGATGTCCAACGACCGGCCGACGAGTCGCGGCCCGCGCCGAACCTCTACCTGCTCAACGGTTTGGACGCCGGCCAGGGAAAGATGAACTGGAAGGGCCAGACCACGGCGCTGCAATGGCTGGCGGACAAGCAGGTCAACGTGGTTCAGCCGATCGGCGGCCGGGGCAGTTACTACACGGATTGGCTGCGGCCGGATCCGGTCCTCGGCGTCAACAAATGGAAGACCTTCTTCACCACGGAACTGCCTCCGCTGCTCGATGAGACGCTGCACTCCACCGGCCGCAACGCGCTGACCGGACTGTCGATGTCCGGCACGTCGGTTCTGCAGCTGGCCGAGGCGGCGCCCGGCCTGTGGAAAACCGTCGCCGCCTATAGCGGATGTGCGCAGATCGCCGACCCGATGGGACGGCTGGCGGTGAAACTCGCCGTCGAGCTGTGGGCCCGGGGCAATACCGTGAACATGTACGGTCCGCCGGACAGCCCGCTGTGGGCCGAGAACGATCCGGTCCTGCATGCCGAGAAACTGCGCGGCACCCTGCTGTACCTCTCCAGTGGCAGCGGCATCCCGGAGGCCGGTGATGTCCGGAACTACTCGGACAACGCACCCGGTCCGGTCGGGGGAGCGAATCTGGCGCTCGGCATGATGATCGAAGGTGCGACCGATCTGTGCACACACAATCTGCAGGCCCGGCTCGATGCGCTGGGCATTCCGGCGACCTACCGCTTCACCGCGACGGGGACCCACTATTGGCCGTATTGGGAAGCGGCGCTGCACGATTCCTGGCCACTGCTCGCCCGGGGCATGGGGGTGCCGGGCTACTGAGCGGCCGGCGGCCGGGTTGCCGGCCGGGGCCGTACCGCAGTGCGGTGCCGAGGCTTCAGCGACCGGTGCCGTGCAATGCCGTGGCGGTGCGGGAATTCGGTGTCGACGCCGGATCCGGGTAGGTGCCGAGCAGCCGGTCGGCGGTGCCGGAGCTGGTGACGGTGAACCAGTAGTGCTCGTTCTTGAAGTGATGCAGCCGGTGGTTGCGCCGGACCGCGGTGTAGAGGCGAGTGCGGGGCTGATAGTCGGTGTGGATCAGGTAGTGGGTCCACTCGTAGCCCAGGCCCAGTACGCCGACCACGGTGAGGAAGGTCAATCCCAGCCCGATGCGTGGAAAGGCCAGTGCCGCAACGACAACCAGCGCAGGGAAGAGCCAGAGGAAGGTCTGCCACGGGATGAAGATCAGATCGACCCGGCGTGGGTCGGCATGGTGTTCGCGATGTTTGCGCGCGAGCAGGGAATCCAGGGTGAGACGGCCGATCCGGCGGGGGCGCCAATGCAGAATGCAGACGTGGATCACCCACTCCGTCACCGGGAAGAACGCCAGCATCACGCCGGCGACCAGAGCATCGGTGAGCTGCCAGTCGCCCACCGCGATCCGGGCGGCGAGAGCGCCCGCCAGCAGTGTGGTGATGATCCACGGCGAGGGACGGCGCACGAAGACGCCGAAGGCGTCGGGCAGCGTCGTGGTCCGGCGGTGGGAGCGGGTCTCAGCGGTCATCGTCCGCACCTTCCATCGTGCGTACTACAGTGTCGAATTGTGTTGCGGCCACTCGCAACAGTGTGTCCGCGGCGGCGCGGGCCGCGTCCGGGTCGCCGCCGACGACGGCGGCGGTGAGCCGGCGGTAGTGGTCGATGCTGCCGACCTCGGCGGCCATCACACCCGCCAGCGCGACGATCGCGGGCTCGTAGACCTCGCGCAGTGTGTTGAACAACAGCCGGAACACGATCGAACCGGTGCCGTCGACGATGTGATCCCAGAACTTCAGCGCCTCGAGTTGCTGCGCGACCGGTTCCTGCTGTGCGGCAAGCGATTCCAGGCAGTCACCAAGTTCGGCGTGCAGCTGTGTGCCGCCGTGCTCGGCGGCCAGGGCGGCCACCTCCCGGCCCAGGACCAGTCGCGCCTGCAGGATGCTCGCGACCACGGTGTGGTCGAACTCGCCGTTGCGCACGATCAGCCGCGGCAGTAGATCCAATCCGGCCGCGCGGCGGAAGTCGCGCACCGTGGTCGCCCCGCCTTGACGCACGTCGATGAGGCCGGTGTGCGCGAGTTTGCGCAGCGCCTCTCGCACGGTCGGCCGCGACACTCCGAGCGCCTCGGCGAGCTGCCGTTCGGCCGGCAGGGTGGCGCCGGCCGGAAGTTCCCCGTCGAGGACCTCGGTCACGAGCTGGTCGAATACCGCGTCCGGGACCGTCTGCCGGTCGATCCGCTGAAAAGCCATGAACGGACGGTAATCCCCGCAGCGGTCAGAGGTCAAGTGGTCAGACCAGTTGAATTCCGAGGAAATCGTCGCGCTCCCGCTACGATCGAGCTGTTCCGTTACGTGCAGTGCTTCCGAGTTTCACCCGGTGGCGGCCGCCGGGCCGGACCGGCTTTCGTACGCCGCGCAGTCGACCGAGGAGGATGTCCGTGACCACCGAGGAATCCGTGACCGAGAAGTCCGCGCCCGCCGGGCAGCCGGAGACCGCGACGGGACCGATCGTCGTCGCCGTGGACGGTTCACCGACCTCGCTGCAGGCCGTGGCATGGGCGGCCCGCGATGCGGCGCTGAGCGGATCACCGTTGCAGATCGTGCATTCGATCGCGATTCCGGCGAGCTTCGGCCCCGGCTTGGCCGCCGGTACCGCACAGCCGGATTGGCTGCGCACCGACGGTGAGCAGATCCTGACCCGCGCCACGGAGGTGGCTCGCGACATCGGCGGACCGGATCTCGATATCGACGCCGAACTGGGCTTGGAGTTGATCATCGGCGACATGCTGGTGCGATCGGAGACCGCCGGCAAGCTGGTCGCGGGCAGTCGCGGCCGGGGAGCGCTGCAACGCGGGCTGCTCGGATCGGTCAGCTCGGCGTTGGTCCATCACGCGCGATGCCCGGTGGTGATCGTCAAATCGCATGCGGCCACCGACCCGGTCACGGCCCGGCGTCCGGTGCTGGTCGGTGTCGACGGCACCGAGAACAGCGAACCCGCCATCGAGGCCGCCTTCGCGGAGGCGCACCGGCGTGGTGTGGAGGTGGTGGCACTGCATTCGTGGAGCGACACCACCGGTCTCGACATCTCGATGTTCGGCTGGGATACCATCGTGCGCGCCGAACACACCATGCTCGCCGAGCGGCTCGCGCCGTGGCGCGAACGGTATCCCGATCTGCCGGTCACTCTGCAGGTGGTGCGCGACAACCCCGCGAAATCGCTTCTGGAGCAATCGGATTCGGCGCAACTGGTGGTGGTGGGCAGCCGCGGCCGCGGCGGATTCGCCGGGATGCTGCTCGGTTCGACCAGTGCGGCGCTGATCGGTTCGGTCGAATGCCCGATCATGGTGGTGCGCCGCTGACGGCGCACCACGAGTCCCGACCACGAGGAGATGTCATGTGCGTCCCGACCACCTGCACGACCTGCGGTAAGACCACCTGGTCCGGCTGCGGCGCTCACATCGACGAGGTGCGCGCGACGGTGCCGGCCGACCGGTGGTGTGGTGGCCACACCGAACCGGCGCCGGCGAAGCGCTGGTGGCAGCGCGGCTGATTCAGTCCTCGGCGACGATCACGTGGACGTCGATGTTGCCACGCGTCGCATTGGAATACGGGCACACCTGGTGGGCCTTGTCGGCCAGCGCCTGAGCCTCCTCGCGGGGCAGGTGCGGCAGTGACACCTCCAAGGTCACCTCGAGGCCGAAGCCGCCGGCGTCGTTCGGGCCGATGCCGACCTTCGCGCCGACCGCGGAATCGCTGACATCGGCCTTTTCCTGCTTACCGACCAGACGCAGCGCGGAGTGGAAGCATGCGGCGTACCCGGCGGCGAACAGCTGCTCCGGGTTGGTGCCCGCCCCGCTGCCGCCCATTTCCGGCGGCATGGCGAGGGCGACGTCGATCTTGCCGTCGGTGGTGCGGGCGTGGCCGTTGCGGCCGTCTCCGGTGGCCAGGGCCTCGGCGGTGTAGAGGATTGCCATATCGGTCATCGCTTTCTCTCGGTGGATGCGCCTGCGGCATCCGGTTCGGTGTTCAGCGCGGCAGTCAGCCGGGCCAGGGTTTCGCGCAATGTCACCAGCTCGTTCAATGACAGTCCGCCGCCGAAGGTGGCGGCCATGCGCGCCGGAATGTCGCACGCGCGTTCCCGCAGCGCGCTTCCGCGCTCGGTGAGCCGGATCTCGACCCGGCGTTCGTCGTCCGCGGCGCGCCGGCGCTCGACGAATCCGGCGGCCTCGAGGCGCTTCAACAGCGGTGAGAGCGTGCCGGAATCCAAAGCGAGGGCGGAGCAGAGATCGCCGACGCCGCGCCCGTCGCGCTCCCACAGCGCCAGCATGACCAGATACTGCGGATACGTCAGGCCCAGTGCGTCCAGCTGCGGCCGATAGCGGGCCGTCATCGCGCGGGAGGCGGCGTACAGCTGGAAGCACAGCTGCTGGTCGAGCGCCATCGGATCGGTCATGGCTACAAATGTAGGACGCAATAAAATTGCGCACAACCTAAATTGCATGTGTGCTGGATCACCGGTCGGGGGACGGTCGGCAGATCGGTCGACGCGCGTGGTCCGCCGCCGAGGCCCTAGGGCGGAACGGTGATACTCGATCTGAAGCCCGTCTCAGACCGGAGGCGTGCTCATACCGAAATCGCCCGTGCGACCATTTCCGCGATCTCGTCGTCGCTCAGGGTGCTGCGCTCGACGAGTATGTGCGACAACACGGTGCGCACGATGATCTCGGCGGCCTGTTCCGGTGTCACCCGCAGCTCGTCGGCGCGCCGCAGGGACAGTAGTGGGGTCAGAAGCGTGGCGACGGTTTCGACGAGGTTGCGCTCGGCATCCACGTGCGTGACGGCGGCATTCAGCAGCCACTGCGGTTCGTGCGTGCGGATGTACCCGAACGCGGCGTGGCCCCGAAGGTAGCTCAGCGCGAAAAGTGTTGCCGTGCGGGTCAACTCGGGTGTCCGTGCCGTCATGTCGACGACCTGGTACGCGGCGGCGATCATGGCGCCGATCTCGCGCCGGACGAGGGCGGCCACCAGTCCGTCCTTGTCGCCGAACTCCCGGTAGGTGGTCGCGCGCGAGACGCCCGCGCGCCGCGCCACGTCGGTCAGCGTGAGGTCGGTCAGGCCGGATTCCGTCACGAGTTGCAGTGCGGCATCCATCAGTTCGGTCGCGGACCTGGTCACCGCCTCATTGTGCCCTCTCGCGCGCGTCGGTACGGACCGGCTGTTGTTTCCCCGACGTCCTGAGACTAATTTGTAGTTCAGTCTCACTGATTCCGACGAAGGTGGCTCGATGGCGAGAATTGGCGAACACGCGGTGGTCGTGGGGGCCGGCATGGGCGGTCTGCTCGCGGCCCGGGTACTGAGCGACCATTACGACCGCGTCACTGTCGTCGAGCGCGATGCGCTGCCCGACGGTCCGCAGGCGCGCAGGGGCGTGCCGCAGGGCCGGCATGTGCACGGGTTGCTGCCGCGTGGAAAGGATCTTCTCGAGGCGTTCTTCCCGGGATTCGAGGCGCAGATGCGCGCCGCCGGGGCGATCGACTGTGATGTGCTGGGGGAGGTCAACTTTCAGATGGCCGGGCGCACTCTCGCGCAGGTCTCCACCGGGTACCGCGGCCTTCAGGCCAGTCGTCCGCATGTGGAACACCATGTGCGGCAACGTATTCGGTCGCTGCCCAATGTGGTCCTGCGCGATCGTACCGAGGTATCCGGCGTCACCACGAACCCGTCGGCGTCGCGCGTCACCGGCGTGACGGTGCACGACCCGGGCGGCGTGGACGAGCTGGCCGCTGACCTCGTGGTCGCCGCCACCGGACGCGGCGGCGTCGTCCCGGGCTGGCTGGCCGCCCTCGGCTATCCGCGACCGCGAGAAGAGGGCACCACCATCGACATCGTCTACCGCAGCGCCTTCGTCGAACTCGAGCCGGGCGCGCTGGGGACCGACAAGTCGTTGACCGTCGGCGTGCGAGAACTTCCGCCGCGCGCCCTGGCGCTGTTCGCGGTGGAAGGCCGGAATCGCTACGTACTCACCCTGATCGGGCACGCCGGCGAACAACCACCCGCGGATCCGGCGGCCTTCCTGGACTTCGCGGCGGCCCTCGCTCCGCCGGGCGTGCGTGCGGCGTTACGACGGGCCGAACTGCTCACCGATGTCGCCACCTTCCGCTACAAGGCCAACCTGCGCCGGCGCTACGAACGCCTCGACCGGTTCCCGTCCGGACTGCTCGCGGTCGGTGACGGCCTGTGCAGTTTCAGTCCCGTCTACGGACAGGGCATGACGATCGCGGCGATCCAGATGCGGGTGCTGCAACGCTGTCTCGCCGCGGGCGGCGACCGCGATCTCGCCCGCCGCTTCTACACCGCGGTGACACCCGACATCGATATCGCCTGGCAGCTCACCGTGATCGCCGACAGCGCGATGCCACATGTCGGCCCACACCCCGATCCGGCGATCCGTGCCGCGGTCGCGGCCCTCGACCCGGTTCTGGCCGCCGCGGAGCGCGATCCGGTCGTCGCGGCGACGCTCTATCGCGTGATGGGGCTGACGCAGCGGCCGGCGGCACTGTTTCGTCCCGATCTCGTCGCACGTATCGCGGTCGGCGCGGCGCGTGCGGCCGGCGCGGCGGCGGTGGCGGAGGCCGCACGCCGGGCCGGTCGAATCGGTGGCATCGCCGCTTCGCTGGGGCCGGCCCGATGCCTCCACGTCGTGAAACGGCGGTGACGCAACCTCAGGTGAGATCGAAACCGCCTGCCGGGTCGGCCCAGCGGGTGGCGTCGACCGCGGCGAGCAGGTCGGCCATCGCGCGCACGGCGGCGCGCATCGCGTCGACCGCGGTGATTTCCTCGGGGTCGGTGGTCCAGGTCATGATCGGCTCCTGACGGTTCAGCGGAGAGCGGTGGGGATCTCGGTGTGATGGGTGGTGCGGCGCTGGTAGGCGTCACCGGCGCGCAGGACGGTGGCCTCGTCGAAATGGTTGCCGGACACCGACATCGACAGCGGCAGACCGTCGGCGGTCGTGCCGATCGGCAACGCGAGGGTGGGATTGCCGAGCGGGTTCCAGTACGGCGTGTGCAGACTCGACAGCACACCCATCGGTTGCCGCTGATCCAGATCGGCGATCGCGGGGGCGCCGAGGTGCCCGGTCGGTGTCACCACCAGATCCACCTTGCTCAGCAGTTCGGTCATCCGCTGCCGGCCGATGCGGCGAACCCTTTGGGCCTGAACATAATCCGGGCCGCTGACCGCATCGCCGCCCGCGAGGATGACGCGGGTGGCCCGGCCGTAGTCCGCCCAGCGTTCGCGCAGTGCGGTCCGGTGGTAGGCGTGTGCCTCCGCGAGCATGACCACGACGTCGACCGCGGTCAGCTCCCGGTACATCGGCACCTCCACGGGCACGATGCGGGCGCCCGCCTCGGCGAGCACGGCCACCGCGTCGGAAAGTCGCTGTGGCTGAGCGGGATCGACACCGCCGTCGGCGAACCGGTCCAGGGTGTCCACGCCGATGGTCAGTCCGGTCAGATCGCCGGTGAGCGCGCCGGGATAGTCGTCGACCGGCGTGTGCGCACTGTAGGGATCGGCCGGGTCGTAGCCCGCCAGCACCGACAGCAGCAGGGCGCAGTCGGCGGCCGACCGAGCCATCGGGCCCGGATGGTCGAGGGTGTAGCCCAGCGGAACCACACCGGACTTCGGGACGCGGCCGAAAGTCGGTTTCAATCCGGTGATTCCGTTGAAGGCGGCCGGGATCCGGATACTGCCCGCGGTGTCGGTCCCGACGGCGCCGAGGAACATCCCGGCGGCCACGCCGCTGCCCGATCCCGAACTCGACCCGCCCGCCCAGCGGGACGAATCCCACGGATTACGCGGCACCGGAAAGGGTTTGGCCGGATCCGGGATGCCGATGGCGAATTCCATCGTGGTCACCTTGCCGGTGACGACGGCGCCCGCCTCCTCGAGCCGGCGGACCACCGCGCAATCGCCCTGGGCGGCGCCCCAGCCGGGATCGAGAACCAGGCTCTGCGCGGTGGTCGGTGCGGCGGAATGGGCGAGAATATCCTTGATTCCCATCGGGATTCCGGCCAGCGGCCCGACCGGAACGCCGGCGGCCAGCTTCTCGTCGATGCGCGCGGCCTGTGCGACGGCACGCTCGTCGAACCGCGACAGGTAGACACCGAGCGCCGCGTCGTGCGCGTCGGCGGCGGCGAGGGCCTGTTCGACCAGCCGGGTGGCGGTGGTCTCGCCGGAGCGCAGCGCGGCGGCGGCCTCGGTCAGGCCGGAGAGTACGGGTGGATCGGCGAGTGTCATGGTCGTCCTCACATCAGCGGGGCAGGGTGGCGGTCATGTCGAGGCGGGGGATGGCGCCGAGTTCGAGCTGGATCTCGGCGCGGCAGGAGCCCAGGGCGTAATCGACGGCGACTCCGTCGCGGGTGCGGATCGTCTGTTCCACCAGCAGCACCGGCTCACCGGGCAGGACGTGCAGCAGTGCCGCGGTGCAATCGTCGGCGCGCGCGGCTTGGACGCCGACGTCGCTGCCCCCGACATCCACCCGGCCGCCGCGCAGCAGGCTGTAGAAGTCGTCGCCGAATGCGGCCTGGTCGATGCGCGTCGCCTCCGGCGCGCGCAGGTAATTGGTGAACACCGCGAGCGGGCGATCGTCGAGCAGCAGAACGTATTCGACGCACAGACAGTCGTCTCCGGGCCCTACGCCGGCCAGATGGGCGGCGATCACCGGCGGTGCCGGGATCCAGGCCCAATACAGCAGGCGAGGTGAGATCCGGCCCAGGGCCAGGTGCTGCTCGAGCGTCCGGCCCTCCGGCGGCAGCGCGCCGGAGACGACGTAGTGCTCACCGACCGCCACCGTCCCCACGCCGCGGCGTCGCTCGATCAGACCGTCGGCGCGCAGCATGCTCAGCGCGGCGCGGACCACATCACGCGGGAGATGGTGGCGCGCCATCAATTCCGGCTCGCCGGGCAACCGCCCGGTGCCGAACGCGCCCGCCCGCAGATCGGCGCGCAGCAGATCCCGCAGCCGCCGGGCGGGCAGCTGCGCTGCGGCGGGCAGGATTTCGCGCATCTGATCGTCGAAGGCCCGGCGGTCGCGGGCGGTCCGATCGGAGTGGAGCTGTTCGGAGCGGTGGTGCATGCCGGTAGCGTGCGGAGAATCCGCGTTACGCGACAAGGGCTTGCGGTAAAGACCTGGTTACGCGGCCGGCCGGCCTGGACCGCACCGGCGTGACCAGCGGTTTCAGGTGCGGCTGGACGGCATTTCGCGGTCGCGCCGCGCTATGCGATCCGGTCCGCGACATCGGCGCCGGGAGTTACGCGGCGCGTGCGGCAGTGAGACCGAGCGCGCGACGTGTCCGATCCGTTCAAGACATCCCCGGCGCCTCGGGGTTGACTGCGTGCGGACAACGACGAGAACGGAGGTATCGGGGTGCGAGCACAGATCCACGCGATCACGCTGGGCGTGCGCGATCTGGAGGTGTCGCTGCGGTTCTACCGAGCGCTCGGACTGGAGTCACCGGGGATCATCGGAACCGAATTCCGGCCGGACGTGGAGAATCCCGGTGGGGCGGTGGTCATGTTCACGCTCGGCAACGGGGTGACGCTGGCGCTCTACGGGCGCGACGACCTGGCCAAGGACGCGAGTATCCCGCCGGAACGTATGCGCGGTTCCGCGATGAGTCTGGGCTGGTTCGTCGACAGTGACGCCGAGGCGGAACGAGTTCTGGAACTCGCCGGCGCGTCGGGCGGCACCGTGGTGCAGCCCGCGCGCACGCGGCCGTGGGGGATCTACGCCGGCTACTTCGCCGACCCCGACGGGCATCTGTGGGAAGTCGTGCACTTCGCCGAGCCCGGGGCCGCCGAGTCCGGAGCTGCCGCGTCCGGATCGGCCCAGTCCTGAGGGCCCGGGTGAGAGCCGAGCCCTGACCGGCCCGGCCCTGACCGGCGCAGCCCTGAGAGGCCCAGCCCCTGAGTTGCCGAGCCTCGCGTCGCCCCGCCGGGAGTCGGCGAGGCGATCGCTCACCCCTGCGCCGAGTCGCCGCCGTCCCGGTACAGCGCGGCGATGGCCGCGATATCGGCGCCGGGATTCGTTCGTGCCGCATCCTCGTAACGCTTGCGGACGATTTCCGCCAACGGCAGGTGGGCGCCCGCCTCCGCGGCGAGGTCGAAGGCGAGTCCCGCGTCCTTGGCGCCCAGGACGGTGGTCCACCATCCGTCAGGG
The DNA here is from genome assembly GCF_001665865.1 of Nocardia sp. 852002-20019_SCH5090214. Taxonomy (NCBI): domain Bacteria; kingdom Bacillati; phylum Actinomycetota; class Actinomycetes; order Mycobacteriales; family Nocardiaceae; genus Nocardia; species Nocardia sp. 852002-20019_SCH5090214. Next base: position 56,903 of record NZ_LZMK01000380.1, read on the forward strand.
GATGCGGTGAGCACGGCATCGAAGCGATTCGCCAGGGCGGGCGCGACGACCGGCGCGTCGGCGAGCAATTCGCGCAGCTCAGCGTCGCCGAGTCCGCCGGATCGCCCCACGGCGAACGCCTCCGCCAGCGCCGCCACCCCGGTGATCAGCAGGAAGTTCGTGGTCACCTTGGCGGTCAGCGCATGGGCCGCCGAATCGTAGTGGCGCACCCGCTCGGAGAGCGTGCCGAGCAGAGGTGCGAGTCGGTCCCGCAGCGGTGCGGGCCCACCGGCCAGCAGCGTCGCCTTCCCGGCTGTGACCGCGCCGGGCGCGCCCACGATCGGAAGGGCGAGGAACCGGTCACCGAAGGCGTCGGCGAGGGCGGCGCCCAATGCGGGGGAGACGGTCGAACAGTCGATATAGGGGGTCCCGGAATCGAGGGATGTCTGCAGCTCGCCGAAGGCCACCGAGGTCACCGCCGCGTCGTCGGCGAGCGCGGTGAGGGCCGCGTCGACTCCCGACACGGCTGCCGCGACAGTGCCGGCCTCCGTCGCTCCGGCCGAAATCAGTTCGGCCGCTTTGCCTTCCGTGCGATTCCACACCGTCACCCGATGCCCGCCGTCGAGCAGGCGCCCGGCCACGGCGCGGCCCATCCGTCCCATGCCCAGTACCGCGATATGCACTGTTGCCTCCTCGTCTCGGTCCCGGCCGGCGCCCGACACCGACCCTGCCTTCCCACTGTCCCGCAGTGCGCCGCGGCGGTCGCGATCGCCCTCGGTGATAGGCGAATCGTACAAGTGACCAGGAATGCCGCTGCGGTAGTATCGCCCGTGGGCGACGCGAAGCGATTCTGCGCCAGCTGTTTTCGACGATCTCCTCCGCTCCGGAGGAGTGTCGATGGGTTGGAGACCCCGAGTCGAGTTGTGATATATATCACAATTGGGTCCCGGTACCGACTTTTGTGCTGAAAACCCTTTCCAACTGCTTTGCGTTGTCTTTACTATTAAGCGCGTTGTGCCGCTGCCGGGCTCGCATGTCCGGATGCGTCGCAGCCACAACACATCTCGCGTTCTTCGCTTCGCCCGCCCCCTCTCGATGCCAGTACATGTTCCACCGATGGACCGAACCGACACCGGTTCGGCGAAGGAGAAATATGTCCACCGACACCGACTCGGTCCGACGGACGTCACCTCGGAGCTTCTCGGTCGCTGTACGACACGATCTACCCGCCTCCGTGGTGGTTTTCCTCGTCGCGTTACCCCTGTCCATCGGTGTGGCCGTCGCCATGGGCGCGCCGGTCGCGGCGGGGCTGATCGCCGCTGTCGTCGGCGGTCTGGTCGCCGGGCTGTGTGGCGGTTCGGTCCTGCAGGTCAGCGGGCCCACCGCCAGCCTCACCGTCGTGGTGGCCGAGTCCATCCACCAGTTCGGCTGGGCCACAACCTGTTTCATCACCGTGTGCGCCGGTGCGCTGCAGGTGGTGTTCGGCCTGAGCCGCATCGCGCGCGCCGCGCTGGCCATCGCGCCGGTGGTGGTGCACGCCATGCTCGCCGGCATCGGCGTGGTGATCGCACTGCAGCAGTTGCATGTGCTGCTGGGCGGGCAGACGCTGAGCTCGTCGTGGGCGAGCATCGTGCAGCTGCCGCATCAGCTGACCGTGATGCACGCCGGGGACGCGCTGGTCGGTGGGGTGGTGATCGCGATCATGCTGGGCTGGCGCTATCTGCCCGGCCGAGTGCGGGCGGTCCCGGCGCCCCTGGCCGCGGTGGTCGCCGCGACCGCGCTCGCGATGGTGGTCCCCACCAGCGTGGAGCGCATCACCCTGCACGGCTCGCTGTTCGACGCGATGTCGTTACCGCAACTGCCGCACGGCAATTGGAGCGCCGTCGTGCTGACCGCGTTCACCATCGCGCTGATCGCCAGTGTGGAGACGCTGCTGTCCGCGGTGGCCGTCGACCGGTTGCGGCCGGAGTATCGCACCGACCTCGACCGCGAACTGCTCGGTCAGGGCGTGGCGAATATGACCTCCGGCATGCTCGGCGGCCTGCCCATCGCCGCGGTCATCGTCCGCAGCATCACCAACGCCAAGGCCGGCGCGCGAACCAAGGCCTCCACCATGCTCAGCGGCGTGTGGGTCCTGGTGTTCTCCGTCGCGCTGGTGGAGGTGGTGCGCCAGATTCCGAAGGCCGCCCTGGCCGGCCTGTTGATCGTCATCGGCATCGGACTGGTGAAACTCGCGCACATCCGCCTCGCGCGCCGGGCCGGCGATCTGATCGTCTATGCCGCAACGGTTCTCGTCGTGATCTTCGGGAATCTGCTGCTGGGCATGCTGATCGGGCTGGTGCTCTCGTTCGCGCTGCTCATGTGGCGCGTGGTGCGGGTGGTGATCGTGGCCGCGCCGGTCGGGGACACCGGGCGCTGGCTGGTGACCGTGGACGGTTCGGCCACCTTCCTGGCTCTGCCGCGGCTCACCGCCCAGCTGGCGCAGATCCCCGCAGGAGTTCCGGTCACCGTCGAGATGACCGTCGATTTCATCGACCACGCCGCATCCGACGCCTTGCACGAATGGGCGCAGCGGCACGAAAGCCTGGGCGGCACGGTGCAATTCGTCGAACTCGGCGCCGTCCGGATCGCCGACCTCACCGCGGGCCCGCCCGCGCGCGGGCACGCCCGGCGCATGCTCGACGACGTTCTCGCGCCCTGGCGTCCCACCACCCGCTCCGACCGGATCGCCGCCGGTATCGCGGCCTACCACCGCGGCCACGCGCACATGATCCGGCCGCATCTGGACGAACTGCGACACACCCAGGATCCGGAATCGCTGTTCGTTACCTGTGCCGATTCCCGCATCGTGCCCAATGTGATCACCAACAGCGGCCCGGGCGACCTGTTCACCGTGCGCAATATCGGCAATCTGATCCCCGCCGACGGCCGCGACACCTCGGTCGAGGCCGCGCTGGTCTACGCGCTGAACAAACTCGACGTGCGCTCGATCGTCGTCTGCGGGCATTCCGGCTGCGGCGCCATGGACGCGCTGCACCACGGTCTGCGCACCGGCTCGGGTCTCGACGACTGGCTCGCGCACGGACGCCCGGCGCTCGAGCGCTTCCGGGCGGGGCATCCGGTCGCGGCGGCGGCCGCGGCCGCCGGCTACGGCGAGGTCGACCAGCTGGGCATGGTGAATGTGGCCGTGCAGATCGAAACACTGTCCGCCCATCCCGTCGTGCGTCGCGGGATCGAGGCCCGCGGTGTGGTGCTGTCGGGACTGTTCTTCGATATCGCCACCGCTCGCGTGCTCGCGATCACGCCCGACGGTATCGCCGATATCGACGACCTCCGGCACCCGGTGCCGGCGCCGGTTTCCTGAAAGGAGCATTCCCAGTTTTGGCAATTCCCCGGGTGGAAAACGTGCGCTGAGCGGGCGCACAGTGGTGCCGGTGCAGGTCACAGCTCCAGGGCGTGAGGGCCGTCACATCGAATTCGGAACGTGTGCGAGGCTAAATATCCTTTTCTAAGGCTTTGCTTAGTCTTTACTATTAGGGTTGCCCTCGCTTCCGGCTCACTGCTGGACAACGGAGTCTCGCAGCTGAATTCGATGCCTGGAGAACATGTTCGACCGACCGGACCGCCGCGGCGGCTCCGGTGAAGGAGCAATATGTCCACCGACACCGTCGCTACGTCCAGACCCTCGGCCCCGCCGGGCCCCAGCTGGTCGGACCGGATGAACTCGGTCCTTCGACACGATCTGCCCGCTTCCGTCGTCGTCTTTCTCGTCGCTCTGCCGCTCTCGATCGGCATCGCGGTCGCCACCGGCGCTCCGGTCGCGGCCGGACTCATCGCCGCCGCCGTCGGCGGCATCGTGGTGGGAACTCTGGGGGGCTCCGTCCTGCAGGTCAGCGGCCCGGCCGCCGGACTGACCGTGGTCATGGCCGAGACCATCAATCAATTCGGCTGGAAGACAACCTGTTTCATCACCGTCGGCGCCGGCCTGCTGCAGATCGTGTTCGGCCTGAGCCGGATCGCGCGAGCCGCGCTCGCCATCGCACCGGTCGTCGTCCACGCCATGCTCGCCGGCATCGGCATCACGATCGCCTTGCAGCAGGTTCATGTCCTGCTCGGCGGATCGTCGCAGAGCTCTGCGTGGGAGAACGTCACCGAATTACCGAATCAGCTGCTGCACCTCAGCGGTATCGACGTCGTGATCGGCGGTCTGGTCATCGCGATCATGCTCGGCTGGCGCTACGTGCCGGCCAAGATCCGGGTGGTGCCCGGACCGCTGGTGGCGATCGTGGTCGCCACCGCGCTGTCGCTGGTGCTGCCCGGAGACCCCGCCCGCATCACGATGAGCGGTTCGCTGTTCGACGCCATCGGCCTGCCGAACATGCCCAGCGGAGACTGGAGCGGCGTCGCACTGGCGGTGCTGACCGTGGCCCTGATCGCCAGCGTGGAGAGCCTGTTGTCGGCGGTCGCGGTCGACAAGATGCACACCGGCCCGCGGACCAACTTCGACCGTGAGCTCATGGCCCAGGGCGCGGCCAACGTGACCTCGGGCATGATCGGCGGCCTGCCGGTCACCGGCGTGATCGTGCGCAGTGCGACCAATGTGACCGCCGGTGCGCGCAGCCGGGCCTCGGCGCTGCTGCACGGCGTCTGGGTGCTGCTGTTCTCGATCGCCCTGGTGGGTGTCGTCGAGCAGATCCCGAAATCGGCCCTGGCCGGACTGCTGGTGATGATCGGTATCCAGCTGGTGAAGCTCGCGCACATCAAGATCGCGCACCGCACCGGTGAACTGGTGATCTACGCGGTAACCATCGCCGCGGTGGTGTTCTTGAACCTGCTCGAGGGTGTGCTGATCGGCCTGGTCGTCGCCTTCGCCCTGCTGTTGTGGCGCGTGGTGCGCGTCTCGGTCGAGGCCGCTCCGGTCGAGGGAACCGACCGGTGGCTGGTGAGCGTGGACGGCACCTGCACCTTCCTGGCCCTGCCGAAGCTGACCGGGCAGCTGGCCAAGGTGCCCGCCGGCGCCGACGTCCTGGTGGAGCTGACGGTCGACTTCCTCGACCACGCCGCCTACGACGCCATCCACTCCTGGGCGCAGCAGCACGAAAGTACCGGCGGCACCGTGGAATTCGTCGAGATCGGAACGGTGCGGATGGCCGATGCCGCAGAGCGCCCGCCGCGGCGCGCCCGGGCCCGCGGGCTGCTCGACGACGTCCTGGGACCGTGGCGTTCCGAGGGTGGCAATCCGGTCGCCGCCGGTGTCGCCGCCTACCATCGCAGCCACGCGCACGTGATGCGGCCGCATCTGGACGAACTGCGCGACGGGCAGGACCCGGATTCCTTCTTCCTCACCTGCTCGGACTCGCGGATCGTGCCGAATGTGATCACCAACAGCGGCCCGGGTGACCTGTTCACCGTCCGCAATATCGGCAATCTGATCCCGGCGCGCGGCACCGACGTGTCGGTGGACGCCGCGCTCGGCTTCGCGCTGCACAACCTGTCGGTGCGCAACGTCGTGGTGTGCGGACATTCCGGCTGCGGTGCGATGAACGCTCTGCTGTCCGACCGGTCCGCGGGCCCCGATATCGACGATTGGCTGGCCCACGGCGCCGCGGCCCTGCAGCGCTACCGAGCCGGCCATCCGGTGGCGGCGGCCGCGGCGGCCGCCGGGTACGGCCCGGCCGACCAGCTGAGCATGGTCAACGTCGCGGTCCAGCTCGAGACGCTGCGGGAGCATCCGGTCGTCGCCCGGGCCGTCGAGGAGCGCGGTGTTGCGCTTTCGGGCCTGTTCTTCGATATCGGAACCGCACGGGTCCTCGAGGTCACCACCACCGGCATCGCCGAGATCACCGATGCCGAGCGACCCGGAATACCCGCCCGGGATCGGACCCACGCCTGATCCGGGCGCGGGGTGCGCGGGGGGGGGGGGGGGGCCCCCCCCCCCCCCCCCCCCCCCCCCCCCCCCCCCCCCCCCCCCCCCCCCCCCCCCCCCCCCCCCCCCCCCCCCC